>NZ_RJTZ01000368.1:0-421 GCF_024343515.1 Aquitalea sp. S1-19
AGCGCTGCGCAGTTGACGGCCGACGCGGCCAAAGACGCGGCCAGCGCCGCACAGTCGACAGCTACCGAAGCCAAGACGGCAGCCACCGAGGCAAAAACTGCGGCCAGCGCCGCGCAGACGACGGCCACCGAAGCGAAGACGGCTGCTACCGAAGCCAAGACCGCAGCAGCCACCGCCGACGCCAAAGCGACCACGGCCCAGACCACGGCCGATCGTGCTGAAACCAAGGCGGATCGTGCCGAAACCAAGGCAGATAAGGCGCTGGGTATGCTGGAGGATGGCACCTTGCGCGCGGGTGGTGCCCAGAGTTCGGGTGATAAAAACTCGATTGCCATCGGTGCCGACGCGAAAGCGGATAAGGCCAACAGTATTGCTATCGGCGCGGGTTCTTATGCCAAGTCGTCCGTGGCGATCGGTGTGA
>NZ_RJTZ01000369.1:0-411 GCF_024343515.1 Aquitalea sp. S1-19
CTGGCCAGCGCCCCGGAACCACCAGCGCGGAGGCAGCCCGGGTCAAGGAGTTGGAGCGCGAAGTCCGCGAGCTGAAAAAGGCCAACGAAATTCTGCGGCTAGCCAGTGCGTATTTCGCGCAGGCGGAGCTCGACCGCCGCATCAAGTCGTAAACGCTTTCATTGATGTCCATCGGGACCGATTGGGGATCGAGCCGATCTGCCGTGTGTTGCAGGTCGCCCCATCGGCCTACCGCAGGCAGGTGGCCCGGCAAAACAATCCGGCGTTACGCTGCAAGCGCGCAGTACGCGACGAGCAACTGGGCGGCGATATTGACCGTATCTGGCAGGCCAATCATCAGGTGTACGGTGCAGCCAAGGTCTGGCGTCAGCTCAATCGCGAGGGGCAGCGCGTAGCCCGCTGTACGGTCGA
>NZ_RJTZ01000037.1:0-26465 GCF_024343515.1 Aquitalea sp. S1-19
CCGCAACCCGACCAGACTCCAGCATCAGGAACGACTCGCCATTATCCTTGGCCGCCACGATATTCATGCCGAGCTTCTGGTTGGCATTCATGATCCGCATCAAACGCTCGCCCGTCGTTCCGGCAGAGACCACCACATTCTTGCCCTTCAGATCGGCAAAGTCCTTGATGCCGGAATCTTTTTTCACCAGCAAGCGGGTGCCGATCTCGAAGATGCCGACCGAGAAATCGACCTGACGCTGACGCTCGACATTATTGGTCGTAGCGCCGCACTCGATATCAACTGTCCCGTTCTGCAGCAAGGGGATGCGCGTCTGGCCGGTCACCATGTTGTAGCGCACCTTCAGGTTCGGCATGTTCAGCTCTTTCTTCACCGCATCAACCACATGCTGGGCAAGATCGAGCGAATAGCCGACCGGCTGCTTGCCACCGGCCAGGTAGGCAAAAGGAATCGCAGAATCCCGGTGGCCAAGCACGATGGTGCCGGAGTCCCTGATTTTCTTCAGGGTTCCGGTCGGCTCGGCAGCCATGGCCGATGTGGAAAGCAAGGTGCAAGCCAAGGCAAGAGGCAATAAACGCAAGGTATGAGGCATATTCTATTTCTCCAGATAGGGATGGATGCGATCGACGGCGTACCGTCTATTAAGCAGCACTTCGGCATCTTTCTCATCCCAATAAGCAGCATGGGGGGAGATGCCTGAAATACCGTTTTCCTGGATATTGCATCGAGCCTAATACATTAGGAAACTCTAAATGAATATCTCATTCGCCTAGTTTCTATCAAAACAGAAAAGACAACCGTTGATTTGCCTCAAACTAATTGAACAAGCCCCCTACAGAGGCTTGTTCCAGCCTGCCGAAAATCCTGCTTACAGCTGATCAACAGCGCGATCGGTAGGGCGCTTGATCAAGGCCTTGATTGCACCCGACATCGGGAAGTTCAGGTTCAGGTTTTTGGGTGGAACCGGCTGCAGGAACCACTTGCTGTAGATCTTGTTGATCTCGCCGGAAGCGTAGGTTGCCTTGATCGCATCATCGACCACCTTCTTGAATGGCGCATCGCCTTTGCGCACCATGCAGCCGTATACCTCGTACGATTGCGGCGTACCGACCACAACCCAATTGGCCGGATTTTTGGCCTTGGCCATTTCGCCGAACAGCAGGGCATCATCCATCATAAAGGCCGCGGCACGGCCGGACTCCAGCATCAGGAAGGATTCGCCATGGTCCTTGGCCGAGATGATGTTCATCCCCAGGCTCTTGGCTGCATTCATCGCCTTGAGCTGACGCTCCGAGGTGGTGCCGGCCGTGGTCACGACGTTCTTGCCCTTGAGGTCGGCAAAATCCTTGATGCCGGTCGTCTTGGCGGTCAGCAAACGGGTGCCGATTTCAAAGATACCAACCGAGAAGTCGACCTGACGCTGGCGCTCGATATTATTGGTAGTCGAACCGCACTCGAGATCCACGGTGCCATTCTGAACCAGCGGAATACGCGTCTGCGAGGTCACCAGGTTGTACTTCACCTGCAGGTTGGGCATGTTCAGGTCTTTTTTCAGCTTCTCCACCACCTTCAGCTGCAGGTCGTGCGAGTAGCCTACCGGTGTTGCGCCGCCAGCCAGATAAGAAAATGGAATAGAAGCGTCGCGGTGACCCAAGACAACAACGCCGGAATCCTTAATTTTTTTCAGGGTACCGGTGAGTTCGGCAGCCAATGCCGGGGTAGCGACAAAAGCGGCTGCAACGGCGGTCGCAACAAGGCGGGCTTGCAATGACATGAAGTTTCTCCTTCTACAGGTTTGCAAAACTGGCAGGTCAGACACGGGGTCTCCGCGTCTGGCCTGCCATTAAATTTTTTTATTTAGTGGGCGCGTAACTGCCCGAGGAATTGTTTGGCGCGCTCATGCTGGGGGTTGCCGAAAAACGCTTCCGGCGTTGCCTGCTCGACAATCTGGCCCTGATCGACAAACACGACATAATCGGCTACGTCGCGTGCAAAACCCATCTCGTGGGTCACGCACATCATGGTCATGCCGGACTTGGCCAGATCGCGCATCACCTGCAAGACCTCACCCACCATTTCCGGGTCCAGCGCCGATGTCGGTTCGTCAAACAACATCACCTTAGGCTGCATGGCCAGGCCGCGGGCAATCGCCACACGCTGTTGCTGGCCACCGGATAGCTGGGCAGGGAAGGCGTCTTTTTTGTGTGCCAGTCCCACGCGCTCCAGCAATTCAACCGCCAGTTTGTCGGCAGCCGCCTTGTCCATTTTTTTGACGCGGATGGGGGAAAGCGTGATGTTGTCGAGTACCGACAAATGAGGATAAAGATTGAAGTGTTGGAATACGAAACCGACTTCGGCGCGCAGCAGATTAAGGTCGGTCTTGGGGTCAGTCACCGACTTGCCATCGACCCAGATTTCGCCTTCGCTGATGGTTTCCAGTTGATTGATGGTGCGGATCAGAGTGGATTTTCCCGAACCCGATGGCCCGCACACCACGACCACCTCGCCCTGATTGACGTTCAGATTGACGCCATTGAGAACATGCAGGTCCTTGAACCACTTATGAACATTGATAAGCTTGATCATGGCGCGAGCCTTCACCGTTAGTGATTTTTCCCGGCTGCTGACACCACCACACACAGACCGGATCGCGCACGAATCGGATAGATACGCCTGATTGAACAGGCCGCCCCTGGGTCTGTCACTGGTCGCCGTGCCCCGAAGAACCCGGGGCACGACGCGATCAGCAAGCTACTTTGTAATTTGCATACAATATGCCGCGTTTTCGCGATCTTGTCATGTATGGCCGCATAAAATGGCCGGTTTTTATCTGTTCGGATCAGGCCGACAGATAGTTGGCGATAGCAACATACTGCTCCACCGCCAGATTTTCAGCCCGCAGACCCGGGTCTATGCCCAGTGCCTCAAAGCCGGCCAGATCCAATACGCCTTTAAGGTTATTGCGCAAGGTCTTGCGACGCTGGGCAAAAGCCTTGGATACGATATCGGCAAACAGCGCTTCGTCTTTTACCACACCACAACGGCCCGGCACAGGAATCATGCGCACCACGGCCGAATCGACCTTAGGTGGTGGCCAGAATGCACCAGGCGGCACCATCAAGACCAAATCCATATCGAAGTGGTACTGCAGCATCACCGACAGCCGGCCATAGTCGGCGGTAGACGGCTCAGCCACCATGCGCTCGACCACTTCTTTTTGCAGCATGAACTGCATGTCGATGACCCGCTCGGGAAAAGCGGACAGATGGAATAACAGCGGCGTAGAAATATTGTAGGGCAGGTTGCCGACCAGCTTGATGCGCTCACCCAGCGAGGAAAAATCAAATGCCAGCGCGTCGCCTTCATGTATGGTCAGGCGTTCGGGCGGGAAAGCGGTTTTCAGCTTGCTGATGATGTCGCGGTCGATTTCCACCACATGCAGGTGTTTGACCCGGTCAAGCAAAGGGCGTGTTAACGCACCCAGACCGGGGCCGATCTCGACAACGATGTCGTCCGGCTTGGCGCCGACGGCATTTACGATACTTTCGATCACCTGCGCATCCTGCAGGAAATTCTGACCGAAGCGTTTACGGGGGATATGTTGGCTCATAGGCTTACGGATTCTCGGATGACCGATTGTAAACTGCCCGACAAGCCGGATGCTAATTTCCATGGCATAGATGGGCGTTTTTATTGCAGAACGATGCCGGCAAGCAGATCCGCACGGGCGATACAGCAAGGCTGCGACAGGGCATTCCTGTTACAGCCATGCCTTGATAGCTAGCACCAGCATGGCGTAACGCAAGCATTTGCCCAAAACAATCCAGACAAGGCAAGGCAAAACCGGCAAGCGCAGCCAGCCGGCAGCCAAAGGCAGCGCATCTCCCAACAAGGGCACCCAGGACAGCAAAAGCGCTGCCGGACCAAAACGCTGCAAAGTGCCCAGCGCCCGGCCGGTCAGCTCTTTTCTCGGTGCCAGACGCCCCAGATACAGGCTGCTGGCACTGCCTAACGAATTAGCCAGCGTAGCCAGCAGCAAGGCGGCCAGCCACCATGATGGCCACTGGTAGAGAAAGGCTCCCAGCGCAAGCTCGGAGTTGCCCGGCAAAACCGTCGCCGATAAAAAAGCCGACAGCGCCAGACCGCCTAAGCCCAGCCAGACTGCATCCATCAGGCCGACAGCTCGAAGTCTTCACCGCTGGCCGCGCGTACCGCCTGCGACAAGGTGCTAAAGAATTCGGCACCGTCACGCGCCGCAATCCAGCGCCCGTCAGCTTGCAAGGCAAAGTGGTAGCCGCCGCTTTTGGCTGCAATCCACACCTCCTGATTGGCACTATGGCGGTTGACCACAATTTTGCCGCCATCGTCGAACTCGATTTCCAGCACATTGCCGTTCAGTACGCTGTCTACATCCAGCCCCGCCAGCTCCAGCGCTTCATCAATCCGGCTAAACAGGCGGTCGGTCAGCTCGAGAAATTCACTTTCGTTCATGTCTTTTTATCCACAGTTGCCCCCGGACGACGCCGGGCTATTGGGCGACCGCGTCGCCCTTTGTTAGTATGACGATTTTGCCACATCGGGCACTTCGATATGCGAACCGTGATCACCTTGCTGGCTTTATCTGTTCTTATCAGCGCCTGCGGCTTTAAAGGCCCGCTGTATCTGCCCAAAGACGCCCCCGCCAAAACACAGGAAAAATCGTGAACGCTTTCCACTACCACCATGATCAACTGCAGGTCGAAGATCTGCCGCTGGCTGATATTGCCCGCGAATTCGGTACGCCTTGCTTTGTCTACTCGGCAGAGGCGCTAACCAAGGCTTTTACCGCCTACCAGAACGCATTTTCCGCACTGGATCCGCTGATCTGCTATGCGATCAAGGCCAACTCCAATCTGTCCATCCTGCAATTGTTTGCCCGGCTGGGCGCAGGCTTCGACATCGTGTCCGGTGGCGAGCTGGCGCGGGTACTGGCTGCCGGCGCCAGCGCCGACAAGATAGTCTTCTCCGGCGTAGGCAAGAGTGCAGCCGAAATGAAAATGGCGCTGGAAGCCGGCATCCACTGCTTCAATATCGAATCGGTCAACGAACTGCTGCGCCTGAACGAGGTCGCCGGCAAGCTGGGCTTGAAGGCACCGGTCAGCTTGCGCGTCAACCCCAACGTTGACGCCATGACCCACCCGTATATTTCCACCGGTCTCAAAGACAACAAATTCGGCATTGCCTTCGATATGGCCTTTGATGTCTACCGTGAAGCGGCGGCCTTGCCCAACCTGCAAGTGACCGGCATCGACTGCCATATCGGCTCGCAACTGACCGACGCCAGCCCTCTGGTCGAAGCGCTCGACCGCCTGCTGGCACTGATCGACCGCCTGGACGAGGCCGGCATCACACTGCAACACGTCGATATCGGTGGCGGCTTGGGCATACGCTATAGCGATGAAACTCCGCCGGATCTGGCCGCTTACGCCGCCCAGATCGAACAGCGCCTGGCTGGGCGCGCACTCAAGCTGGTCATGGAGCCGGGGCGCTCGCTGGTAGGTAACGCCGGCGTACTGCTGACGCAAGTCGAATACCTGAAGCTGGGCGAGAGCAAGAATTTTGCCGTGGTGGATGCCGCCATGAACGATCTGCTGCGCCCCTCGCTGTATTCGGCCTACCACGGCATTTTGCCGGTCGAACAACATGCCAACCTGAGCCCGCTGCTGTGCGATGTTGTCGGCCCGATCTGCGAATCCAGCGATTTTCTCGGCAAGAACCGCGAGCTAGCGGTGAAAGAGGGCGATCTCTTGGCGGTGATGTCGGCCGGAGCCTATGGCTCGACCATGTCCAGCAATTACAACTCCCGTACCCGCGCCGCCGAAGTGTTGGTATCCGGCAAGGAAACCCGCCTGATCCGCCGCCGCGAAACGCTGGATGAGCTGCTGGCCAACGAGAAGGCGCTGCTGCAATGAGTATCACCATTCGCCAGATGGATCTGACCGATGCGGCCGAGCGCGACTTGCTGGTACGCCTGACCGATGCCTATGCCCATGATCCCATGGGCGGCGGGGAAGGGCTGTCGGACTATGCACGCACCCATCTGGCCGATGCCGTCGCCGCCCATCCCGGCCTGTTTGCCTTTGTTGCCGAGCAGGATGGCGAGCCAGTCGGGCACGCCTTGTGCATTACCGGCTTCTCCAGCTTTTACGCCGCGCCCAACTGCAATCTGCACGATCTGTCGGTCTTGCCCAAAGTGCGCGGCCAGGGTCTGGGGCGCCGGCTATTGCAGGTAGTCGAAGCGGAAGCCCGGCAACGCCGGCTGTGCAAGGTGGTGCTGGAGGTGCGGCCGGACAATGCCATCGGCCAGGCACTATACGGTTCGGAAGGGTTCGAGCTATCGGGGCTATGCGGCCAGGCCTATCTGATGATGGAAAAGCCACTAGTCTGAGCGACTTTCCCGCCACGAGGCAGCCGGATGGCTGCCTTTTTTATGTCTGTCACCGGGTTCAGATCTCAGTCCACATCCTGAGCAGGTTATGGTAGTTGGCGGTCAGCATCACCGTCTCCTCGCCATCGCCCAGACGCGCGCGCAGGCTGCTGATGGCGCGGTCCATATCGAACAGCAAGCTGCGCTTGGCATCGTCACGCACCATGCTCTGCGTCCAGAAGAACGATGCGATGCGCGCACCCACCGTCACCGGCTCGACCCGGTGCAGGCTGGTCGACGGATACAGGATCATGTCGCCAGCCGGCAACTTCACCTGATGGCTGCCATAGCAATCCTCGATCACCAGCTCTCCACCCTCATATTCGTCCGGCCCGGTGAAGAACAGCGTGCACGACACATCGGTACGCACCCACTGCCCGGAAAACGGATCGCTGCGTACGGCATTGTCCACATGATTGCCAAAATCCATTCCGCCCTGGTAGCAGTTGAACAAGGGTGGAAATACGGTTTTCGGCAAAGCCGCAGAAAAGAACATGGCATTGCGCTTGAGCGCCGCCTCAACCATGGCCTGCAATTCACGCGCCTCGGGGGCATCCTGCGGCAATTGCAGATTGCGTTTGGCCTGAGCCGACTGGGTGCCGGCGGTTATGCGGCCGTCGGCCCAGCCTGCGCGCGCCAGCAGGGCGCGGCCGTGCGCGAGTTCTTCGGGGGTGAGGACTTCGGGGATATGCAGCAACATGAGGGATTCCGGAATAAAAAACCCGCCGGGCGCGAGGGGCGCACCCGGCGGCAGGGGTTTGAAACTTAGAACTTCATGCCCAACGTCAGCTCGGCATTGCGCTGCTCGCCATAGGAGGCGTGGCCGGCGTACAGGCCTTGATAGTACTTCTCGTTGAACAGGTTGTTCACATTCAGCTGAACCTTATAGTGGCGCGTCTCGTACGCCAGCATCGCGCCCACGACGACGTACTCGGGCAGCACATTGGTGTTGGCCTCGGTCGCATAACGTTTGCCGACCCAGTTGGCGCCGGCACCGGCAGTCACTTCGGGCGTGAAGCGGTAGCTGGTCCAGATGTTCGCGCTCAGATTCGGCGTGTTGCGCGGACGCTTGCCTTCGGTACCCATGGTCGAGCCGGCCTTATCGATGGTTGCATCGAGATAGGTGGTTCCGGCAAACACTTCCCAGCGCTCGTTCAGGCGGCCAGCCACTTCAAACTCGACACCATCGGTATGGCGCTTGCCGGACAGCGTCACCACGTCGGGGACCAGCGGGTCGGTATTACGTTCGTTGGTTTTCTCGATACGGAACAGAGCACCGCGCAGCTGGATATCACCCTCCAGCAGGTCGAGCTTAGCACCCAGCTCCATATTGCGGTTTTTCTCCGGGCCGATCTTCTGGGTCGCCTTGTCCAGAGCATACGCCTCACCCGACGGGTTGAACGAAGTGCCGTAGCTGGCGTAGTAAGACTGCGTCGCATCCGGCTGCCAGATCAGGCCCGTACGCCAGCTCCACACATTGTCGCTGCGGCTGGCGTCATAGGAGCTTGCAAGCACAGCGCCGGTATCCTTGTTGAGATTACGCGTACGGTAATCACCGCTCAGATGATCGAAGCGTGCGCCAATGAGCGCTTTCCATGTCGGACTCAGGGTGATGAAGTCCTGACTGTACAGCGCAGCGCCGTCAGCGACGTAGTCACGGTGGCTGGTCTTGCCCCAGCGCAGGTTGGGCGTGTCGGATGGATTGGGTGCTCCGACGCTGGTTGACGGCTGCGAGGTGCCGGTCAGATTGTCGTGGCGATCGGTGTACGAGCGTTCGCGGGTCAACTCAAGGCCTGCCAGCAACTGGTGGCGCATACCGCCCAGCTCGAGGTCGGTAGTGAAATCGGTCTGGTTGGACCAGGTTTCATCGACGCCATTGCGCTGTTTAAGCGAACGCGCCATCACCGTAGCATCGGTCACCGGCTTGCCGGCACTGACACCGGACAGGCGCGCTGCGATCGGCGCGGCGTCGCGCTCGTAGCGGGCGTAGCGCAGCTGGTTCTTGATCCTGCTCTTGTCGCTGAAACGATGCTCGAGCACCGCGGTGGCAAGATCGGTCTTGGTATCTTCGTAATCCAGCCCTTTGAGGCCATAGTAGCGATCGTACGGCACATCCAGCGGCTCGAGGGTATTCGGATCGAACGGCACACCAAAGTCGGTATTGTTGTGCTCGGTCAGATGCATATACGACAGGGTGAGCGAGGTCGGGCCATCCAGACCGATGGCGATCGACGGTGCGAAGCCGTAGCGCTCGTCATCATTGACGGTACGGCCGTTATTCTTTTTCTCCGCCATCACATTCAGGCGCAGTGCCATATTGTCAGTTTCGGCGTAATTGACGTCGACCGTGGCGCGGCGCTTGTTGTCGGTGCCCAACGTCAGTTCGGCCTCCTGCTTGTTGCCGGCGTAAGGCTGCTTGCTGACCAGATTGATCACACCGCCGGTCGAGCCGCGTCCGAACAGCATCGAGCTTGGGCCCTTGAGCACTTCGACCTTCTCGGTATTAAAGAGGTCACGCGTGTACTGGCCGATATCGCGTGCACCATCGACAAACATATCCGTGGTGGTAACAAAACCGCGCATCACCACCTGGTCGCCGGTGCGTCCGCCTTCACCGGCGGCAAAAGTCAGCCCGGAAACATTATTCAACGCCTCTTTCAGCGTATCGGCTCCCTGGTCCGCTATCAGTTGCTGGTTAATCACGGTGACCGACTGCGGGATATCGCGCAGTTGCTGCCAGGTCTTGCCGATGGTCGACGCGCCGGTGGCCAGCGTACCGCGCGTCGCCTGCTCGCCGACGACTTGCACCGCATCCAGACGCTGCGCCTGTTCTGCCGCCTGAACCAGAGCAGGGCACAAGGCGGCGGCCAGCATGCCGGCCGCCAGGGTTGCGCCACGCTGTCCGGCCAAACCGTTACGCTTCAAATCTTGCTTCATCATTTCTCTCTTATTATCAGTGGGTTGCACGTAAAACCATGTTGTCGCAAGACGCACGTCGCCCTCCCTGGGCGCGGGATAAATCGTCAGGCGGGAAACTCAGGGCTGCTGGGTGATAAAACCGATACGGCTGATGCCGGCCTGCTGCGCGCTGGCCAGTGCTTTGGCTACCAGCTCGTAACGCACCGCCTTGTCGGCGCGCACATGCAGTTCAACATCAGGATGGGAAGCCACCGCAGCTTGCAGGCGTGCAGCAAGCGCAGCCTCGTTCAGTGGCGCATCGTTCCACCACAATGCGCCTGCCGCATCGATGGCCAGGCGTATCTGCTCCGGCTTGTCCTGATGGCCAGCAGCAGCGGCGCGGGGCAAATCGACCCGTACCGCGTTACTGAGTAGTGGCGCGGTAACAATAAACACCACCAGCAGCACCAGCATCACATCGACCAGCGGCGTCATATTGATTTCGGCCATGGGCGCGCCGCTATCCTCGCTGAAATTACCGAACGCCATCGCCACGCCCTCCGCTGGTCAGCAACTGCGCATGCAAATCATGGGCGAAGTGGTCCATCTGCTGCGACTGGACCCGCTGCAGCCGGGTAAATGCGTTGTAAGCCAGTACCGCCGGAATCGCAGCGGCAAGACCCGCTGCCGTCGCGACCAGCGCCTCGCCTATCGGCCCGGCCACCACATCAATGCCGGCCTGACCGCTGGCACCAATGCCGACCAGCGCGTGGTAAATCCCCCATACCGTACCGAACAAGCCGACAAAGGGTGCGGTTGAGCCGACCGAGGCCAATAGCGTCATGCCGGACTCCAGTCTGGCCGCCTCGCGCATCAGGCCACGGCGCAAAGCACGGGTCAGGTATTCGTCCAGGCCGCATGCCTGCCCCAGCGACTGGCCGGCATGTACGCGGTAATGGCTGGCCGCCTCCACCCCCTCACGGGCAAGCTGCGCCAAAGGGGCCGGGCTGTCGGCAATCGTGTTCAACGCCGTACTCCAGTCGCTTGCTGCCCATACGGCTTTTTCGACTTGGGCATTAGCACGGCGCGTACGCCACAACTGCAGCGAGCGCAGCACGATCAGCGTCCAGGTCAGGATAGACATTACGATCAGGCATAAGAAGACGGAGGTCAGGACGGCATCGCCCTGCTGGAAAACAAGCATCAGATTCATGATTGGGCAGACTTGAGTGAAAAATTGACAGGGACAACAAAGCTGTGGGCAACCGCCTGCGTACCGCGACGGGCCGGGAGGAAACGCCAGCGCTGGACGGCTTCGCGAGCGGCGCGATCCAGTCGCGGGTAGCCGCTACTTTTGGCTAGCTCCACGGACAAGGCCTCGCCCGATACGCTGACTTCTACCCTGAATTCGGCCGTACCCTGCTCACCGAGTTCGAGCGAGAGCGGCGGATAGGCAGGTTTGGGATTGTGCAGATAATCGCCACGATATTGCGGCAGGGTCAGGCTGGCTTGCCCCTCTTGAGCTGTAGCGGCCGTATCGCTTTTGCCCTCGGCTGCTGCCGCTGTCGTGCTGCCGGTCTTGGTGGTCTTCTCAGACACCGCCTCTCCTTGCTGCTGGCTGACGGGAGCGGGCGCAACGGGCAGGCTCGCAGGACGCGTGGCAGTATTCGATGCCGGGCGCACAGAAGAGGGCGGCACACGCGCCGGGGTAACGGCAGGTGCAGAAACCAGTGCAGCAGCGTCGGCACTGGCCGGGATACTGGCCATCTGCATCACCGCCACTGGCAGCAACTGTGGTGGCTGCAATACGGCTTGGCTGCCGGCATACAACACGACACCGTGCAACAGCGTGACGGCAGCAAGAGTGGCAATGGCAAATGGGTTTCTTTTCATGCCAGACATGATAATGCAAATCATTATCGTTTAGAACATTTTTTTAGCTGTCCGTCGTACTTTGCAAAAAAAGCGGCAGCCAGATGGCTGCCGCTTTTGTGGAGAAGATAAGGGTTACAGCGTAGCCAGCGCACGGCGGGCAGCGGCGATGCTCTGCTCGATAATTTCGTCGCTGTGGGCGATGGAAACAAAGCCGGCCTCATAGGCCGATGGCGCCAGATACACGCCCTCGGCCAGCATGGCATGGAAGAAACGGTTGAAGCGTTCGCGATCGGAAGCGGTCACCTCGGCAAAGGTCGATGGAATCTCTTCACAGAAGTAGAGGCCGAACATGCCACCCACGCTGTCGCCGCATAATGTCACCCCCTGTTCGCGCGCGGCAGCCACAATACCTTCGACCAGACGCGCGGTACGCCGGCTTAATTCGGCATGGAAATCCGGCTGCTGGATCAGCTTGAGCGTCGTCAGGCCGGCAGCAACCGCGACCGGGTTACCGGACAGGGTTCCAGCCTGATAGACATTACCCAACGGAGCGATGCAGGCCATGATGTCGGCGCGGCCGCCAAATGCCGCCAAAGGCATGCCGCCGCCTACCACCTTGCCCAGCGTAGTCAGGTCGGGCTTGATGCCGTGCAGGCTCTGCGCACAACCCAGCGCGACGCGGAAGCCGGTCATTACTTCATCGTAAATCAGCACCGTGCCGTGCTGTTCGGTCAGCGCACGCAGCGCCTTGACGAAAGCCTCGCTCGGCTTGATCAGATTCATATTGCCGGCAATCGGCTCCAGAATCACGCAGGCGATGGTGTGGCCGATTTCGTCGAAAGTGCGTTGCAACTGCTCGACATTGTTGTACTCCAGCACCAGCGTATGGCGGGTGAAGTCAGCCGGCACACCGCCCGAGCTCGGATTGCCGAAGGTCAGCAGGCCGGAGCCGGCCTTGACCAGCAGGCTGTCGGAGTGGCCGTGATAGCAGCCTTCAAACTTAATGATGGCATCGCGCTTGGTAAAGCCACGCGCCAGACGGATGGCGCTCATGGTGGCTTCGGTGCCGGAGGACACCAGCCTTACTTGCTCTATCGACGGCACCAGCTTGCAGATTTCTTCCGCAATGTCGATTTCGACTTCGGTCGGCGCACCGAACGACAAGCCGCCTTCGGCAGCCTTCTGTACCGCCGCCACAACTTCGGGATGGGCATGGCCCAGAATGGCCGGTCCCCAGGAGCCGATGTAGTCGATGTACTGCTTGTCGTCGGCATCCCAGAAATACGGGCCGTTCGCTTTTTTCACAAAGCGCGGCGTCCCTCCCACCGAGCCGAAAGCGCGAACCGGCGAATTCACGCCACCGGGGATGGATTTCTTGCCACGTTCAAACAGTTCAAGGTTGCGGGACATAAGGTCGTTCCTGATGGATAGGGAAAAAATCAAGCCGGACGCAGGCATCAAGCCGTCGTCCAGCGGGAGTAGGGGGTCTGGCTTAAATAGGCATAGCTGAAACGCGCATCTTGCGTCACTTCTTCACCCAGCCAAGGTGGGCGGGCAAACTCTTCGTGTTCATCAGCCAACTCGATTTCAGCCAGTACCAAGCCTGCATTGTCGCCGAAAAACTCGTCAATGACCCAGTCTTTGCCGGCGTAGCGCACGCGGGTACGCAGTTTGTCGACCCGGTAACTACACAAGCCGGCCAGCATGGCTTCGGCATCAGCCAGCGGTATCGCATATTCGAATTCGGGGCGGCTTACCGCAATGCTCTCGCCCTTGATGGTCAGCCACGCCTGTCCGCCGGCAATGCGCACCCGCACTGAATGGTGTGCATCCAGCGAGACAAAGCCCTGACGCAAGCATAAGCCGGTACCCGCAGTACGCCACCCCTCACCGGACAGCAAGAAACGGCGTTCGATTTCGCAAGCCATATCAGAACGGCTTGACCACAACCAGCAGTACTACCGCCACCAGCACCAGCACCGGAATTTCATTGAAGAAGCGGTACCAGACATGGCTGTGATGATTCCGCCGTGCAGCGAAATCACGGTACAGCTTGCCGCAATACAGGTGATAGCCGATCAGACTGGCCACCAGCGCAAGCTTGGCATGCAGCCAGCCACCGGAAAAGCCGAAACCCAGCCATAGCCAGATGCCCAACGCCAGCGCCAGCAAGGCCAATGGCGCCATAAAGCGGTACAGCTTGCGCGCCATTAACAATAAACGGTCGTACTCGGTGCCTTCACCCGCCATCGCCAGATTAACGAACAAGCGCGGCAGGTAAAACAGGCCGGCAAACCAGGACATCACAAAGATGATGTGAAAAGCCTTGAGATAGAGATAAGCCAAAAGTGCGCTCCGTTTGCGGGCGTTTATCGCCCGCATGTTTCACGTGAAACAGACTCAGCGCTTGCGCAGTGCGGCCTCGTACAAAGGCATGACTTGCGGAATATGCGCCGACAATTCGGCAATGCGCGTCGAACCGGACGGATGGGTCGACATGAATTCCGGTCCGCCACCACCCAGTCTGGCCATTTTACGCCATACGCTCACCGCAGCATCGGGCCGGTAGCCGGCACGCGCCATCAGCTCCAGCCCCATCACATCGGCTTCGGTTTCCATGCCGCGCGAAAAGGGCAGTGTCAGCGCATACTGGCCGGCCATATTGGCCATATCCATCTGTCCCTGGCTTAAACCGGCCAGTGCCCCCACCAGTGCCAGACCCTGACGCTGCGCAACATCTTGCGAGATTTTTTCACGGCTATGTTCACGCAGGGCATGGGCGATCTCATGGCCGATAATGGCGGCCAGCTCGTCGTCGTTCAGTTGCAACTGATCGATAATGCCGCTGTAGACACCGATCTTGCCACCCGGCATGCAATACGCGTTCACTTCCGGGCTGGTAAAGACATTCACCTCCCAGTTCCAGCTTGCCGCATCCGGGCGATAGACCGCCACCTGACGAATCAGCCTGGCGGAAATATCCTTGACCCGCCGGGTGTAGGCTTTGTTGCTGTTGAGCGTCTGGCTGTTTCTGGCCTTGAGCAGATTTTGCTGGTAAGCCTGTGCCGAGCCGGCATTGACCTCGGCGGATGACACCAGCAGCAACTGCTTGCGCTGGGCCCCGACCGCGCCACCCATGGTCGTGCTCTGGCATGCACCCAGCAGCAAGCTCGCAGCCACAGCCAGCAGCGCCGTTTTGGCGGACGATTTTCTTAACCCCATATCCACTCCCGTCTGCAGCAAGCAGAAACTCAGATCTCTACCATCTCAAAATCATCCTTGCGCGCACCACAATCCGGGCAAGTCCAGTTCATCGGGACATCCTGCCAGCGGGTACCCGGCGCAATACCGTCTTCCGGACGACCCACTTCTTCGTCGTACATAAAGCCGCAGATCAGACACATCCAGGTTTGCATGATTCAATCCCCACGATATTCAGTTAAAATGGCTATTGTAAGTCCAGCCATGCAAATGAGGTAATACCTTGGATACCCCGCGCCCGATTCCCCCTATCGTCATGACGCTTTCCGGCTCCGATCCGTCTGGCGGTGCCGGCATTCAGGCCAGCATGCTTACGCTCGCCAGCCTGGGCTGCCACCCGCTGTCCGTTATCACCGCCGTTACCGTGCGCGATAGCTGCTCCATGGAGAGTGCGCTGATTATGGAACCGGAATGGCTGGCCGATCAGGCACGCATGTTGCTGGAAGATATGCCGGTGGCGGCTTTTTGCGTCGGCATGACCGGCAGCGTGGAAAACATTGCGGTCATTACCGAACTGGTTTCCGATTACCCGGATATCCCGCTGATTCTCGATCCGGTACTTAGCGGCACCACCGACGAATACGCCAACCAGGACCTGATTGATGCGCTGCGCGAGATGCTGATCCCGCAAGCCATGCTGATTACCCCCAATCTGCACGAGGCCAGACGTCTGGCCATCAATGATACCGATGATGACGAGGACCCGGATGCAGAGGAGTGCGCCCGCCGTCTGGCGGCACTAGGCTGTGAATATGTCCTGCTCAGCGGCACGCATGACAGCACCAGCGATATCTGCAATGTGCTGTACGGCCAGGGGGGGGAAATCCGCCGCGACCGCTGGCAGCGCTTGCCCGGCAGCTATCACGGTGCCGGCAGCACACTAGCCGCCGCCATCACCGGCATGGTTGCCGGGGGGGCCAAACTGCCCCAGGCGGTACGCGAGGCACAGGAATATACCTGGCAAGCCTTGCGCTATGCTTTTCGCCCCGGCATGGGCCTGATGATTCCCGATCGCCTGTTCTGGGCCAGCGGAGAAACGGAAGAAGAGGAAACCGGGGAGCGTTAAGGGCTCAAACCCGGACTCTGCGCCCGGATATACTCGACAATGCGTTCGCTGGCACCTTGATATGCATGGGTAAACGCCAGCGCTGCCGCCTGCATGGCCTCACATTGCTCGCTATCGGCCAGCAAAGCTGCGACTGTTGTCAGCAACTCATCCGCGTCCGCCACTTGCAAGGCTGCACCACAAGCCAGAGCCTGCCGGCTTGCTTCGGCAAAATTGAACATGGATGGCCCGAATAGGACCGGCACGCCCAGGCTTGCCGGTTCGATCAGATTTTGCCCGCCCAAGGGCAACAAGCTGCCGCCGACAAAAGCCAGATCTGCCAGCGCGTAATAGGCAAACAGCTCACCCATCGAATCCCCCAGCCAGACTCGCGTGCCGGGTATCACTGCCGCGTTCTCGCTGCGCCTTTGCACGTCCAGACCCAAGGCAAGTGCGGCAGCGTAGACTTCATCAAAACGCTCGGGGTGACGCGGAACAAGCACCAGCAAGGTATTGTCCGGTAAATGCTTGGCCCAGGCCGCCAGAATCAGTGCCTCCTCGCCCTCACGCGTACTGCCGCACACCAGCACCTGCCGCCCGCCTATCCACTGGCGGAATGTTTCCCCCAAGGCCAGCTTGTCTGGCGGCGGGGTAAAATCAAACTTGGTATTGCCGCATACACGGACAGCCTGTGCGCCCAGTTGGATCAGGCGCGATGCGTCTTCCGGCGTTTGCGCGGCAATGCCGGACAGTGCAGCCAGCGCCGGACGAATCAGCCCGACTACGCGCAAATAGCCCTTGAGCGATTTTTCCGATAGCCGGGCATTAGCCAGAAACAAGGGGATTTTGCGCTGCTGGCAACCCGCAATCAGATTGGGCCAGATCTCGGTTTCCATCAGGATGCCGAATCTGGGTTGGTAAGCATCCAGAAAACGCTGGATGCCGTCCTCCGTGTCGTAAGGCAGATAGCGCACCTCGGCATCAGGGTAGAGCTCCTGTGCGGTTGCACGGCCGGTAGGCGTCATCTGCGTCAACAACAGCGGCACGTCAGGCCAGGCACGGCGCAATGCCTGTACCAGTGGCAATGCTGCACGCGTCTCTCCAACCGACACAGCATGTATCCAGATGGGGCTTAAACGCGCAGGCTGCAGGTTTTCGGCAAAGCGTTCATCCCAGTGCTGCAGATAAGCGGGAGAGCGCCGGCCGCGGTGCCGCAAATAGCGCCTGATCAAGGGCGTTATGCCTATCCACAGCCAGGAATAGGGCTTGCGCCAGCTCATACACCACTCCATATCGCCTGCAGCACGGCCTGAACCTCTTGCGGCGTAGGGCAGATACCGATATTGCCCAGATTACGGGCACAGGCCGTTTCCACGATACCAGTCAAAGCCGGATCGGTATCGGTATAAATTGCAGCCAGTGGTACATCGAGCGCATTGGCCAGATGAGTCAGGCCGGTATCGACACCAATCACAGCCCGTGCGTGCCCCAGCAAGCCCGCAGCCTCGCGCAAACGCAAGCGCGGTGCCGCGACAGCACCATCAATCGCCTCAGCCAGGCGCAGGGCGCGCACACGCTCGCGCTCATTACCCCATGGCAGGATGCTCTGTACACCCTGTGTATTAAGCCAGGCCCCCAGCGCCACCCAACTGGTTTCAGGCCATTCCTTTGACTCGCGGCTGGTCGCGTGCAGTAGCACGGCATAGTTATCCACAAGCAACCAGTCGGGACGCTCTCCCCTATCTATGCCGAAGCATGGTGCGCCGCCCGACTGATAGCCGAATGCACGGGCAAACAATTGCCGGTTGCGTTCTATGGCAGACAATTTACGGCTTACAGCCATTTTTTTGTCATACAACAGGCTGGCCAAAGGCTCACGAATGCTTTGCCTGTCGTAACCCACCAGCGTTCCTCCGGCCAGACGGGCCGGAATAGCGCTTTTCACCAGGCCCTGGCTATCCAGAACACAGTCCCAATGCGTAGCACGCAATCGTGCACGCAAAGCGCCTATCTCGGACCAGGTAGCAGGAGACAACAAGGATCGACGCCAGCGACGCCAAGCAATGGGAATCACATCAGAGATACCCGGATGCAGGCCGGCAATATCGCAAAAATTTTCTTCGGCCATCCAGGACAGCCGCAGGTTGGGGTAGTGCGCAAGCAGTTCGGTAATGGCCGGCCAGGTGTGGATAAGGTCGCCCATCGACGAAGTACGCACAATCAGCACGTTTATCATGCCGCGCATTGTACGAGGGAGGCTGTCGTTAACCAAGCTAAACACAGCAAACTGAATGTGCATAAGTCGTTGTGGAAAACTTTTACGAAAACTACCCACAAGCTGTCAGACCTCAGACAACCCAAACTATCCATAGCTAATCCACAGCTCTAAGCCATGATTTTATTGAATTTTTACCGCTTACCCACAAAATTAGCAGTCTTCATCAGTATCATCAGTTTTAATAAGAGAACTTAGTGAAGCAATGATGAGCAGGCAAAAAAACGTATACATGCACAGACACAAGCAAGCACGTACAGCATGTGGATAAGAGCCTTGCCAACTAAACACGCAAAGTTACCCACAAGCCATCCAAGCTAAAAACAGCAGGGGCAAACAAGCTCACAGCACACTTAGTAGATTGAATTTAAAGAAAAAAACAGACTTATCAACAGATAAGAACCTACTTCATCAAGCTTCATCAGTTTTTATATGAATAAAACAAGAACTAGAAAAACCTTAGCCACAGAAAAAACGTAACAAGTAAAAAGGTTTTTAAAACCTGTCAGCAGAAAAACCATTTGGCAAAACTAAGACTCGAGGTGACTGGGTAGATCGAAATAGACCATTGGCAATAGGTTTCACCTATCGAGGTATTGTTACCCACAGAAGATGATATGCGGAACGATGCTATTCGTTTAAAAACAAGGTGTTATTGTTTTTCCTTGCTGCGTTTGACAGTCTAGGCAACGCAGGATTGAGTTTTAATCTTGCAAAGCAATACAGTTGGTGGAGTGCAAATCCAGATGGACGCTTGCGAATCCACTGATTGCAGGCAAACCAGTAGGTAAAAATCCGGTTTTTTCCCGCTAGATAGAGGGGAATAGGCTGTGGAAACGGTGGGGGAATAGCAGGTTCATCCCCTGTATCAGGCTTGTTCGCTGCTTTGATTGAATAGATTCCTAAACTTATCCACATCAAGGCTGGGCATGGACAGAATTCGCGATGGCAATAGCCGGCTTGAACTAAGGGGGATGATCCGTTAAAGGTGGTTGTAAGGACGCTGCGACTTTTAACCGGGGGTGGTGAGGCAACGGTAGTAAAAAGCGTGTACAGCCCGCTTTCTGTGCCTCGCAAGGCCAAACAGATAGCTGGCAGACAATCCGTTTAGAGCCAGATCAAAGAAATACCTGCTTTAACGCATCGTAAAGATGCAGGATGAAGTGCGCTTGCACATGGCAAGCGCCGGGGTAACGGCTACTTTGGCGACCAGTCGATGGCTGCATAGCCATGTGCCTGTAACCAGGCATTGGCTTGTGAAAAATGGCGGCAACCAAAAAAACCGCGATAGGCCGCCAAGGGGGAAGGGTGAGCCGCACAAAAAACCGCATGGCGCTGGCTATCGATTAGCTTTGCCTTGCTTTGCGCCCAGTTTCCCCAGAGCAAAAAGACGCAGCCCGGGTTTTCCCGGTTAAGCGTATCGAGCAGGGCATCGCAAACATGCTGCCAACCCAGTTTTCCATGGCTACCGGCCTGATTGGCAGCTACCGTCAAAACACTGTTCAATAGCAAAACGCCCTGGTCTGCCCAGCCTGAAAGATTGCCGGACGCGGGCTGACTCAGGTCAAGGTCACTGGCTATTTCCTTATAGATATTGCGCAGACTAGGCGGAATACGGACACCATCCGGTACGGAAAAGCTAAGGCCCATGGCTTCTCCGTCACCGTGGTAGGGATCCTGTCCCAGGATCACGACCCGTATTTTGTCTGGTGCTTTGCCCAGAGCCGCAAAAATGGCATCACGTGGCGGATAGATGATTTCCCCCGCCTGAGTGCGTTCTGTCAGTGCTTGGTCAATTTGCTGTAACTGGTGTGCGATATCGGCTTGCCTGAAAGTGGCAAGCCATGCCGGATGAACCCGTGAAAGGGCAGTATCGAGATAATTTAGTTCTGACATGGGTGCACTATAGAAAAAGGGCCGCTCAAGGCGGCCCGGTTTGCGGTCAAATACGGCATCTGCTTGTTATTCAGTAGTGTGCCATGGCTGGATCAATGGCTGATGCCCATGCTTCGACACCGCCTGCCAGACTTTGCACATCGTCGAACCCGGCATTTTTCAGATAAAGCGCCACCTGAAAGCTGCGTACACCATGATGGCAGATGGTGACGATAGGCGTGTCGTCCGGCAATTCGTTCATGCGTAGCGGAACAAGGTGCATAGGAATCGTGCGGGAGCCGGCAATATGGGCAATCTCGACTTCCCATGGTTCTCGCACATCAAGCAGCAAGGGCTGGGGACGTTGATCGTCTGTCAGCCAGTCCGACAGTTCGCCGGCACGGATTTCGCGCACCATCAGAAAACGAAGCGTTCTGGTTCGACGGCTTCTGCGTGTTCAAGGCGAGCGACGCAAGTATCGAACATTTCTTCGCTGCTGAAGCCCTGCTCGCTAACACGCTTGATCAGCAGGGCGCGCATAACAGGCAGGTCGCCGGTGACAATCATCATGCGTCCACCGATGGCCAGTTGCTGCTTGAGCGCATCGGGAACCACGGGCAGCGATCCACCCACGAAAATGACATCATAAGGCGCATGGGCTGGCAAACCGGAGACACCATTGCCTTCAAGCAGAGTGATGTTTTGCAAACGAACTTGCTTGAGGTTTTCTGCCGCGCGTTCGCGCTGCTTGGCGTCGATTTCCACGCTGTAAACATGGCTGGCCAGACTCGCCAATAGTGCCGTGACATAGCCGGAGCCTGTACCGATCTCCAATGCTTTGTCTGTAGGCTGCACGTTCAGGTCTTGCAGCATGCGTGCTTCGATTTTGGGCTGCAGCATCAGGCTGCCATTGGGCAACGGCAGTTCATTGTCGGTAAAAGCGAGGGTGCGCAGCGTTTCACTGACAAAATCTTCGCGTTTCACGTGAAACATCAGATCCAGAATATCGGTGTCGAGTACATTCCACGGACGGATCTGCTGCTCAATCATATTGAATCGTGCTTTTTCGAAATCCATGCTCAGCCTCATGCCTGCTTCATAATAATAACGACAAAGTATCGCATATTTACTTGTTCTTTACAGTAGCCTTGATTCAAGCCAGATCCTGCATCTGTAGCGCTTTATCTGGCGGATACCGGGTGTACTTGTTTATCCAAGTGTCTGATTCCGCTATACTTCCGCCCCTTGCCTGTTTGTGCCCAACTATTTTTGCCCCAAGGATGTTTAATGAGTCTGCTATCGCACCAGCTGGAGCTTCTGTCGCCTGCTAAAACCGCTGAAATAGGTCGCGAGGCCATTTTGCATGGCGCGGATGCGGTGTATATAGGCGGACCCAGCTTTGGGGCAAGACATAATGCCGGTAATAGTGTGGCCGACATCGCCGAGCTGGTGCGGTTTGCCCATCGCTACCATGCCCGCATTTTTGTTACGCTCAATACCATTTTGCATGAGGCCGAGCTAGAACCTGCCCGTGCCCTGATCCACCAGCTATACGATGCCGGCGTCGATGCGCTGATTGTGCAGGATATGGGTATTCTGGAAATGGATTTGCCGCCTATCCAGCTGCATGCCTCGACCCAATGCGATATACGCGACGTGGAAAAAGCTCGTTTTCTGTCCGATAGCGGGTTTTCACAGCTGGTGTTGGCACGTGAGCTGACCATTCCGCAAATACGGCAGATTTCTGCGGCGGTAGGTGACGGGGCTGCCATCGAGTACTTTATTCATGGCGCTTTATGCGTTGCATTTTCCGGGCAATGCTATATCAGCCATGCTGATAATGGCCGCAGTGCCAACCGTGGTGATTGCTCGCAGTCCTGCCGTCTGCCTTACACCCTGACCGATGATCAGGGCAGGGTTGTGGCATTCGACAAGCACCTGCTATCGATGAAGGACAATAACCAGAGCGCCAATCTGGAAGCGCTGGTTGATGCGGGTGTACGCTCGTTCAAGATAGAAGGGCGCTACAAGGATGTGTCCTATGTCAAAAACATCACCGCGCATTACCGCTTGCTACTCGACGAAATCATCGAACGCCGGCCTGAACTCGCGCGTGCATCCAGCGGTGATAGCGAGATCTTCTTTGCGCCGGACCCGGACAAAACCTTCCATCGCGGGGCCACTGATTATTTCGCCACCGGGCGCAAGGTCGATATCGGTGCTTTCGATTCCCCCAAATTTGTCGGCCTGGGCTTGGGCGTCGTCACCAGAGTGGGTCAGGACTGGTTTGAACTGGAAGCGAAGGAAGAACTGCATAACGGTGACGGCCTGAATTTCATGCAGAAGCGTGAAGTGGTCGGCTTTCACGCCAATACCGTGAAAAAGATCGGGCGTGGTGGCGAAGGTGAAATCTGGCGGGTCGAGCCACATGATGTCTCCCTGCTTAAGGGCTTGAAGCCGGGTACCGATATTTGTCGTAACCGCGATCATGCCTGGGAGTTGGCGCTGCTGAAAAAATCGGCCGAGCGCAAAGTCGGGGTATGGCTCACGTTGAGCGATAACGACAAGGGCTTGCTGCTATCGCTGACCGATAGCGATGGCGTTCAGGTGGAAGTGGCTGCCGACATGGCATTGGAGCCGGCCAAGGATGCAACGCGCGCAGAGTCGGGTTTGCGCGACAATCTGGGCAAGCTCGGCAATACCATGTTCTGCGCACATGATATCGAGCTGAGATTACGGCAGCCATGGTTTGTGCCGAGCGCCACCATTAATGCCTTGCGCCGTGAGGCAATAGCCAGACTGGAGGTCGCACGCGTTGCCGCCTGGCCACGCCAGCTACGCAAAGCGGCGGTCGAGCCACCGGTTGCTTATCCTGAGACAACGCTCAGCTATCTGGCCAATGTCTACAACCCGCTGGCGTGGCAGTTTTACCGCAAGCATGGGGTTGAAGTCATGGACATGGCTTACGAGGCGCATCAGCAAGAGGGTGAAGTCAGCCTGATGATCACCAAGCATTGCCTGCGTTACAGCTTCAATCTGTGCCCCAAGCAGGCCAAGGGCGTAAAAGGGGTGATGGGGCTGGTACGTGCCGACCCGATGACGCTCAAGTCTGGAAACGAGACCTATACCTTGGTCTTTGATTGCCGTCCGTGTGAAATGCATGTGATGGGCACGATGAAGAAACATGTACTGAAAACGCCGCCGCCATCCGACGTGCCGGTTACCATGCCGCTGACTTTCTATCGGCAGCGTCCGCAGTAAGGTGTTTCACGTGAAACACGATAATGATATGACAGGAAAACATAGTGTGTGCTGATGTAAACCGGACCGATACCTGGACCAAATACAAGCAGGGTCTGTGCGATAGCTGCGTCAGTAGTTGTTGCTCCATGCCGGTCGAGGTGCGCTTGCCTGATTTGATCAGGATGGGGCTGGCTGACGAGTTCGAAATGGAAGAGCCGATCAAGGATATTGCCAAGCGTCTGCAAAAGCAGAAGCTGATCGAGCATTTCAACTTCAAGAACAGCCTGTTTACCTTGTCGCGCCGTGCCAATGGTGATTGCAGTTATCTGGATCAAAAGACGCGTTTATGCACGATTTACGATGTGCGGCCCAATACCTGCCGCAAACATCCGCAGGTCGGTCCTAGGCCGGGCTTTTGTGCCTATACCAAAAAAACGACTTTTAGTGGCTGATAACGGATAAAAGCAGAACTTCCCTTAATCAGGGGCTGAAATTCCGAATGAAAATGTGGTAAAGTCTGCAACTTGACTGCATCTGCTGCAGTCTGGCCCCGGTGGTGAAATTGGTAGACACAAGGGACTTAAAATCCCTCGGCTTCGGCTGTGCCGGTTCGACCCCGGCCCGGGGCACCATCAAGCATTATCAATTGTTCCTAGTAGGTCCTAAAAGCCCGCATCCACAAAGGATTTGCGGGTTTTTTGTTTACTAGGTAGACCTAAGTCTTCCGATTGCTTCCAGCCATAAATGGGGGTATTTTGGGGGGTATCTTTCGGTTTGGTTAGAGAGGTACCCCCAAATGCCACTCGTAGCTCAGCAAGTCCGGAATGCCAAACCACAAGCCAAGAAATACAAACTTGCCGATGGCGGCGGATTGTATCTGTTGGTTGAATCCAATGGAGCAAAGTATTGGCGGCTTAAATATCGCTTTGGTGGAAAGGAAAAGGTTCTGGCGCTTGGCGTGTATTGTTCTCCGCCTGGTATCGATGCAAGCGGCAAGCTTCAAGCCGAGTCAGTTATGATGACACTGGCCGAGGCGAGGGGACAGCGTGAAGAAGCGAAAGCTACTCTTGCCAAGGGCATTGACCCAGGTTTGCTCAAAAAGGAGAAAAAACGGGATGCCTTACTTGCCGGCGAAAACAGTTTGGCTGCTGTGGCCCGCGAATGGCATAGCCGGAATTCTTCCCGATGGAGCCCTCAGCACAAGGAGCGCGTAATGCGCGAACTTGAGGCAGATATCCTGCCGTTTATCGGCGCAGTTCCCGTTGAAAATTTGAAGGCACGTGATCTACTCGCTGTGTTGCGAAAGGTCGAGGCGCGTGGTGTGCTTGACCTTGCCGGCAGACTACGACAACGTCTTGTCGGCATCATGCGCTATGCCGTGCAGACGGGGCGTATCGACAGTAACCCTGCCCTTGATCTGGATGGTGCGCTTGCCGTTTACGTTGAGAAACACCGCCCATCTTTAATGCTTGAACGCTTGCCTGAACTGGTGATGCGTATCGATGACTATCGTGGTCGAATTCTGACTAAGTCGGCATTGAAATTTTGCCTGCTAACCTTTGTGCGAAGTAGTGAAATGCGGATGATGCGCTGGGCAGAGGTCGATATGGTACGTGGTATTTGGATCATTCCACCGCAGCGAGAACTAATCGAGGATGTTCCTGACTCGCACCGGGGGGCGAAGATGAAAACGCCGCATATTGTTCCGCTGTCTAGGCAGACACTTGCTGTACTTGAGGACCTGCAAGCTATCACTGGCCGTTTCGAGCTAGTGTTTGCTGGCGATCACAATGTGGCTAAACCGATGAGTGAAAACACGGTCAACAAGGCACTGCGCACGATGGGGTACGACACCAAAACGGAAATATACGGGCACGGTTTCCGCACAATGGCTTGCTCTGCGTTGAATGAATCGGGCCTCTGGAACCGTGATGCCATTGAGCGGCAGATGAGTCATCAGGAGCGTAACAATGTACGCGCAGCCTATATTCATAAGGCTGAATTTCTAGTCGAACGACGTGCAATGATGCAATGGTGGGCGGACTTTTTGGATGCTCAACGTGGTGGCTGCTATGTTGATCCCTCCGAATTTGCTGGCTCATTGCGATGATTCCGTTTTGGACGCAGGCCTGATGGCCTGAACACTTCATTTCGCACCATATCTCTGTTGTCCTTACCAAATGGCCGCCGCGCTTCCGGCGGCCGATTTTTTTTGGCTGATCCACTTATCCCGCGTTGTGCGTTACACCCGCGAGATTCTCTTACGCACTTTGCCATCCTATGCATGCACATAGATGGCTATGTGTTTTAAGAGGAACATCATGATGACAGTGGAACACCCGAGAATTCTGCGCTTGGCCGAACTTTGCCAGCGCGTAGGTCTTTCATCAAGCGCGGTTTATGACCGCTTGACTCCGAATTCGCCACGGCACGACCCTACTTTCCCCCGGCAGGTCAGTCTGGGTGGTGGCGCAGTTGGCTGGCTGGAGCATGAAGTGAGCGCATGGCTACAAACGCGGATCTCCGCCCGTGATATCAGCATTGACAAGGCAAGCACTGCTCGCGTCACTACACCGCCGTTGTCGATCAAATCATCAGGGGCACGGCAATGATGGCGCAGAAACGGGGTATCCGCGTCTGGGCCACACTACGGATTATCTTCGGGCTGGTATTCGATATTTTTAGTCTTGCCTCGATGACCTACTGCGGG
The DNA here is from genome assembly GCF_024343515.1 of Aquitalea sp. S1-19. NCBI lineage: Bacteria > Pseudomonadati > Pseudomonadota > Betaproteobacteria > Neisseriales > Chromobacteriaceae > Aquitalea > Aquitalea sp. S1-19. Next base: position 25,649 of record NZ_RJTZ01000037.1, read on the forward strand.
TTGCTGTTGATCCAGCTGCTCGGAAAGGGTTAAAGCCATGAGCACAGAATCGACAGGCGAGATTCGCGTACTTGTTGCTGGGTTAATGCTAAAGCGAACTGTTTCGCATGGGCATTGCCAACATCGAAGCGCCCGCTGGACAGGAGGGGGAGAATTTTGTCGGGAACAACTCCCAGAGGCCTATGGCTACTACCGTCAGCATTTTGGGGACGACATGCGCTCGACGAGTAAAGGCTGGCTGGTGTGCTGCCCGTTTCATGACGATCGTCACCCAAGTGCAAGTATCTATCGGGATGGCGGATTTCATTGTCATGCTTGTGGCGTGCACTGCCGCGACGTGCTTGATTTTCACCAGCGTGTGACCGGTTTGGGCTTTAAACAGGCCGCGCAGGCGTTGGGCGCATGGAGGGCTGAACGATGACGACATCGCTGACCATGCCCGTCCCCTGTGAACACAAGCGTGCGCTGTGGAATGCCGTAAAGGTCACCAGTGAGGAAGCACGACGCGGGGTGAAACCAACGCTAGTGTCGCCGTATTTCGACCAAGCTGGCGAAGTGGTGTTTGCACGCGTGCGCCTCGACACCGACAACGGTAAGTGGATACGCCCATTCCATCTAGACGGCGACCGTTGGAGGCTTGGCGAGCCGGCTGTTGCCGATGGCAAGAAGCCGTTGCTGAATTTGCCGTTATTGGCTATGTATCCGGACGACGAGGTATGGCTGGTCGAGGGCGAGAAGTGCGCGGCGGCACTGACAGACGTCGGTGTTCTGGCGATGACTTCGGGATCTGCGACCAGTGTTCGGGGTGCCGACTGGA
>NZ_RJTZ01000370.1:0-403 GCF_024343515.1 Aquitalea sp. S1-19
ACCGCGCGGGCGCGGGCGCTGGGTGCCGACATCGAGGCGGGCAGCGTGTTTATCAACCGCTATACCAGCTCGGACTTGCGCCTGCCCTTTGGCGGAGTGAAATCATCCGGTTACGGGCGCGAATTGTCCGAGTTCGGTCTGTACGAGTTCGTCAATGTGAAGACATGGTGGCAAAAGTGAGGGCGCATACCCGACTCACGCTCAGCGCCGAGCAGCAGGCCGTGCTCGATCACCGCGACGGCCATCTGCTGATCGAAGCGGCCGCCGGCAGCGGCAAGACCACCTTGCTCGCCCTGTTGGCGCTACAGCACGCGCATAGCAGCGGCAAAGTGCTGGCACTGACCTTTAGCCGGAGCGGCAAAGCCAGCTTGCAGCAACGCCTGGCCGAGCACGGCAGTCGCAG
>NZ_RJTZ01000371.1:0-403 GCF_024343515.1 Aquitalea sp. S1-19
GCTTCGGCCAGCACGAGGCCGGCTTTGTCGCGGGGCTGGATGGGCGCACGCACAAGGCGATTGCCGCCTTGCTGCTGGAAAAATCCGACCCGTTGCCCACCAGCGGCTTTTACGTCGCACCCAACCTCGACTATCTGGAGCAGATCGCCGCGGCCACCGGGCAAGACAAGCTGGAGCCAAAGCCTGATGCAATCGACCTCGGAAGAAATCGATACCTTGCTGCAGCGCCAGAACAGCCAGTTGCGCCACCCGAAAAAGCCGCAAAATAGCCGCCGGGGGCCGCCTTCAGGCAATCGCTCGCGTCGCGGCTGATTCAGGCCGGCTATGCTGTCCTTGTCAAACGACAGGGGCAGCACATGAAAAGCCAGCGTACCGAATACGATTTTGCTGGAGCTGTTTACCA
>NZ_RJTZ01000372.1:0-396 GCF_024343515.1 Aquitalea sp. S1-19
CCAACCAGTTCTACCCGCGTTTTATGCCGATGCTGATGACCGCGGCCGGTACGGTGAAGCCGGCGCGCGTGCTGATCATGGGCGTGGGTGTGGCCGGTCTGCAGGCGATCGCGACCGCCAAGCGTCTGGGCGCGGTGGTGGAGGCGACCGATGTGCGCTCCTCGACCAAGGAGCAGGTGGAGAGCCTGGGCGGCAAGTTTATCGAAGTGCCGATGAGCGCCGAAGAGAAAGCCGCCAACGATGGCGTGTACGCCAAGGAAATGTCTGACGACTACAAGCAGCGTCAGGCCGAACTGGTGGCCAAGCACGCCAAAGCAGCCGACATCATCATCACCACCGCGCTGAGTCCGGGCCGTCCTGCACCGCGCCTGATCTCGGCCGATGTGGTGGCCGGCA
>NZ_RJTZ01000373.1:0-396 GCF_024343515.1 Aquitalea sp. S1-19
TACCACGGTGGGATTCATGACTGGGGTGAAGTCGTAACAAGGTAGCCGTAGGGGAACCTGCGGCTGGATCACCTCCTTTCTAGAGAGGGCTAGTCAAGTACTCACAGCCTATCGGTTGTTCAGAAGTTAAGGGCGTAGAGAAACTGGGTTTGTAGCTCAGCTGGTTAGAGCACCGTGTTGATAACGCGGGGGTCGTTGGTTCGAGTCCAACCAGACCCACCACATTCTCTTGCTTTATTTTTGGTTCAGGCGAGGCGCAAAACGCCGACGTGTACTTTTGTACACGATAAGTTTTGCAACGAAGCATGAAACAAAAAGAGGGGGATTAGCTCAATTGGTAGAGCACCTGCTTTGCAAGCAGGGGGTCGTCGGTTCGATTCCGTCATCCTCCACCAA
>NZ_RJTZ01000374.1:0-394 GCF_024343515.1 Aquitalea sp. S1-19
GCGCTGTTCATGATGTTCCAGATGACCTTCGCCATCATTACGCCGGCACTGATCACCGGCGCCTTCGCCGAACGCATGAAATTCTCGGCCATGCTGGTCTTTATGACTCTGTGGTCCCTGCTGGTCTACGTGCCGGTTGCACACTGGGTATGGGCACCGGGCGGCTGGATGTTTGACCATGGCGTACTCGACTTTGCCGGCGTCACCATCGTCTACTGCGCGATCGTGTCTTTCATCCTGCTCAAAGGCATAGATCTGGTGATGGGCTTGCGTGTGACGGAAGAAGAGGAACGCGAAGGTCTGGACGTACGCCTGCATGGTGAACGAGTGGAATAAGACAGATTTGCTTGGAGTAAGGGACTTGGGGCGCTTCGGCGCCCATTTTTTTTGGCCA
>NZ_RJTZ01000375.1:0-384 GCF_024343515.1 Aquitalea sp. S1-19
CCGCGCCGCTGGCGCACGCTGATGCTGTCGGCAGGTGAAATCAACCTACGCCAGCATATGCGTGAAGCCGGCAAGCACGCCCGTGCCGGGCAAGAAGTACGCCTGATCGACATTGCCGCCGATGCCGGTGCCGGTCTGGGCTTATTCGATACGCTGGCCGGCCAGGCATCGGGCGCCGATCTCTCCATCGCATTCAAGCGCGGCGCGGCAAACCACTACGGCCACGCTGGCCGTGCTTTCCTGCACCGCGTGGTCGAAGATCGCGCCGCCGTACTGGATGCCATCCGCGAAGGCCGGGGCAGCATCATGGCCGACGATGTACCCAAGGATGCGACTGGCCAGGTAGTGCGGGCTGCCGGGCGCTTCGCGCTGGTGGCCGTGGCC
>NZ_RJTZ01000376.1:0-372 GCF_024343515.1 Aquitalea sp. S1-19
ACCGGCGCGGTGATGAATCTGGCCGACTGGCAGGCACTGTTCGAGCTATCCGACCGCTACGGTTTTGTGATTGCATCGGACGAGTGCTACTCCGAAATCCACTTCGGCACCCCGCCTCTGGGCGGACTGGAGGCCGCGCGCAAGCTGGGACGCGACTACCGGCGCCTGGTGATGTTTACCAGCCTGTCCAAACGCTCCAATGCACCAGGCCTGCGTTCGGGCTTTGTTGCCGGTGATGCCAGTCTGCTGGCAGACTTCCTGCTGTACCGCACCTATCACGGCAGCGCCATGAGCCTGCCCACGCAGGCCGCCAGCATCGCCGCGTGGACTGACGAAGCGCATGTCGTTGCCAACCGCGCCGCTTACATCGCC
>NZ_RJTZ01000377.1:0-367 GCF_024343515.1 Aquitalea sp. S1-19
ACGATGACCTTGCCGTTGACGGTGATCTTCAGGATGCCCTTGCCGCCTTGCGAGGCTTCACGCTCGTCGAGGAAAGCTTCGATACGGACATGGTTTTCGCCATCCGGATCGATGCCGGCCAGTTGGCCGAGGCGCTGGCCACCTAGTTGTGGGTTGACCCGTGCGTCGAAGGATATCTCCAGCTTGTTTTTATCCTGAGCATCGCTATCGACCCCCATCAGCAGAGTCGGTCCATAACCTGGTGTTTTCAGCTGCCATACGGTCGCGCTGGACTGGCCTGCTGGCGCCATATGCCATGGTGTGTCGATGTTGCGGCCACCCATGCGGAACTTGAGCTCCCATGCCAAATGCTTGCGGGTTGAAATCG
>NZ_RJTZ01000378.1:0-364 GCF_024343515.1 Aquitalea sp. S1-19
ATGGAGACCCACAGGCCCAGCGCACAACCACTGATCACCTCAGACGGGGAATGCGCTCCGACCACCACCCGTGAAACGGCTACCGCCAGCGCCGCGCCCATACCTAGCAGAACTCCGGCACGCCCAAGGCCGGATCGATAGCCTTCCAGCAGCAGATAACCCAGCACCGGCAGGATAGAGGCCGACATAAAGGCATGGCCGCTGAAACCGGTAAAACGGATGGCCGGGATACCTATGCCCCAGCCGATAAAGGCCAACTTGCTGGACAACACCAGCAGGCTGCCTGCGCCCAGCAATAGCCACCAGGCGAGGACCTGGCTCCATGTGCGGCGCAGGGCCAGCCACAGGCCGATGGCCAGCGCGG
>NZ_RJTZ01000379.1:0-354 GCF_024343515.1 Aquitalea sp. S1-19
GCTGGTATATGACCGCTTCTACGACACGGTCGAGGTCGACTTGGGTGACCAGGCGGCCAGCGTATACGCTGCTGCGCTCGCTGCCGGTTACAACCTGCGCCGCGTCGGCGACAGCGTGCTGGCGGTGGCCTTCCATGAGCAGGCAAGTCATGAAGATCTGGCCTTCCTGATCACACTCTTTACCGGCCAGGCGGCCGATGTCGCCGCACTGGATGCTGCCGCCGCAGATGCGATTCCTGCTGCGCTCAAGCGCGAGTCGGCCATCCTGACCCATCCGGTGTTCAACCAGTACCACACCGAACACGGACTGTTGCGCTACCTCAAGCGTCTGGAAAACCGCGACCTCGCACTGAA
>NZ_RJTZ01000038.1:0-26378 GCF_024343515.1 Aquitalea sp. S1-19
CTAGTACGAGAGGACCGGAGTGGACGAACCTCTGGTGTACCGGTTGTCACGCCAGTGGCATTGCCGGGTAGCTAAGTTCGGAAGAGATAAGCGCTGAAAGCATCTAAGCGCGAAACTCGCCTGAAGATGAGACTTCCCTGAGGACTTGATCCTCCTGAAGAGTCGTTCGAGACCAGGACGTTGATAGGTCGGGTGTGGAAGTGCTGTGAGGCATGAAGCTAACCGATACTAATTGCTCGTGAGGCTTGATCCTATCATTTGAGTGGCTTTGCTAAGATAAGCAGAGTTGCGAAGCAATACTTCTACCAAGGCATCCAGAGAAAGAAGTGGTCTGGGTGTTTAATTTCGGTTTCTACAATTTGACAAGTTAATGTCTGGTGGCCATAGCGAGGTGGTCCCACGCCTTCCCATCCCGAACAGGACCGTGAAACACCTTAGCGCCGATGATAGTGTGGCATTCGCCATGTGAAAGTAGGACACCGCCAGACGCCCCATTAGAAAACCCCCGACCTTGAATCAAGGTCGGGGGTTTTTGCGTTTACGAATAGAGAAAAAGACGGTAAATAAAACGTAAGTATCCAGTCGTCCCGTAATCCCAAAATAGAAATAGGCGTCCTTGGTTTTTTCCCTGGTCGATGAGTCGCCCAGATTTGCCTAAGGGGGGGACTGATTTATATTATTGTCATGTTTGCAAGGTAGATTGAGCATCCATTATCTCACCGAGTATTGTCGTGATCCCGCCTGCTGCATCATCCTGCCCTGAACTTGAAGCCGTAATCGCCGGCGGCGAGTTGTCTGTTTTGTTTCAGCCGATTTTCGGCCTGGCCGCCGGCAAGCTGCTCGGCTACGAGGCGTTGGTGCGCGGCCCGCGTGGCAGCCTGCTGGAGTTACCGCTGGAGTTGTTTGCGCGCGCTGCGCATTACGGGCGGTTGGCCGAACTGGATGCGCGTTGCCGTGACGTGGTCTTTGCCGGCTTTGCCGCACTGGAGCTGGACGCCACCCTGTTCCTCAATATGACGCCGGACGGATTGATGGCGTGGAGTACGGATGCCGGTGCCTCGGTGACCTTACTGCAGCAGTTGGGGCTGTCTCCGGCGAGCGTGGTGGTCGAGCTAACCGAGTTCAAACCGTCGACCGGTTACCAGGAGCTGAAAGCCGCGGTCGAGCGCTTGCGCGCGCATGGCTTCCGGCTGGCGCTGGACGATATGGGGGAGGGGTTTTCCAACCTGCGCCTGTGGTCTGAGCTGCGGCCGGAATACGTCAAGCTGGACAAGCATTTCGCCTACCGCCTGCAGCAGGAGCCGTTCAAGGAGCAGGTGGTGCGCAGCGTGGTCGAGCTGGCACGCGCTTCGCGTGCACAACTGATCGCCGAGGGGATAGAAACCCTACAGGAAATGCGTATCCTGCAGCAGCTTGGCGTCAGTTATGGTCAGGGCTATTTGCTGGGCCGTCCGCAAAGTTCGCCGCACCGGGCACCGATTGAGGCGGCGGCGATCTTTTCGGCGAACAGCGGGCCGGCCTTGCCGGTTAACGGCCGCCTGACAGCACGCGAGTTGTGCATAGGAATACGGGCACTGGCGCCGGAGGAGCCGAATGAAACCGCCTACCAGCGTTTTGCCGCCGACCCCGAGCTGTTCGCCATCCCGGTGGTCGAGCAGGGTGAGACGATCGGCATTCTGCGCCGCCACGCCCTGCTCGAGAGTTTTGCCCGGCCGTTTAACCGCGAGCTGTTCGGCAAGAAGCCGTGCGTGACCATGGCCGACCGGGAGCCTATGTGTGTCGATGCGGCGCTGGATCTTCATCAGCTGTCGGCACAAGTCGCGGTCAGCGGCCGCAATACGCTGATCGATGGCTTCGTGGTGACCGAGCGCGGCCGTTATCTGGGCATGGCGACCGGCTTCGACCTGATCCGCAAGATTACCGAACTGCAGATCAACGAGGCGCGTTATGCCAACCCACTGACAGGGCTGCCCGGCAATGTGCCGATCAGCGAGACGCTGGCGCTCAAGCTGCAGACGGTGCGTGATTTTGTCGTCGCCTACGCAGATCTGGATAACTTCAAGCCGTTCAACGACCTGTACGGTTACAGTGCCGGTGACCGTATCATTTGCCTAGTGGCGCGGCTGTTGCTCGAGGCGTCGGACGCGAGTCAGGATTTTGTCGGTCATGTCGGCGGCGACGACTTCGTGGTAGTGATGGAAAGTCCGGACGGGCATGCCAGGCTAGAGCGACTGCTGCCGCAATTCGAGCGCGAAGTGCGTCACTGCTTTGCTGAAGAGCATGTCGCGCAGGGGGGCTACGAGGTAGTGGGCAGAGGAGGGGACACGGCCTTTTTACCGCTGACTTCGCTATCGGTCGGCGTGGTCAACTGCTACACCGGACGCTTTGCCAGCTATGACGAGGTGGCGCAGGCCGCCGCACTGGTCAAGAAGAAGGCGAAGCAGGTGGCCGGTAGCAGCTTGGTGGTTGATCAGCCGCTACATGCGCTGCGCTCTCCTGAGGTCTGTGCCGGCTAAGACAGGGTAATCGTAGCTTGGGGTAAAACTTTACACAAAATCCGTAGCAAAAATAAAAAAAGCCCTGTAGAAACAGGGCTTTGAATAAATAACCTTACATTTGTTGTCGCAGGTGTATTTTAAAATGGTTATGCGGAACAAAAAATGTAAATAGTGCATGTAATGCAACTATTGCATAACATGCATCAAATACTACAACAAAAAATGTCCACAACTCTCGATATTGAATTGTTTTATTTACATTTCTCTGCTTTGTTTAGGTAAGCCAAGCCAAGCCGTTCAGCACCCATTCTTTATCGTGTCGCCCATCCTTGACATAGATTTAGCCAATGTTTTTATTTTTAAAGGGTGCTGTCTCTCAGCGCACGGCCAGCCATAGCCTCCTTGCAAACCTCTTGGGTGTCTGTACCCGACCCATAGCGGAAGCATTACACAATGAAAGGCACATGCTCAGTTACTTAAAAGTCGATATGGACCAATGCCGTCGGCTGGAGCCTTTATTGGTATTTTCACCAACTGTTAAATGGGAGCGGTGAGACTTTGACGTCGACATCGACTAGTCCGCTCGCCTCTAACAACATTGCGATAGACCTCTGACAGCGCCTTTGATTTGGATTTGGGCCTATTATGACCTCACGTAGGGCCGGCTTTGTCGCATCAGAAAGGAGTTCGAGTTCGACATACGGAGCTAGGTAAGAAGAACTAGCGCGAAACTTCACCTGCTCCTGGGGCTCATTTGCCACAATGCGCCACTCCGACTCTTCATGAAACCCTTCGTTCTTGAAGAGTGGTGCAATTTCTGCAATTGCTGCACACAACCACTGAACGGCTGCGTCTGCCTGTAGCTTTTCAGGGCCTTCAGACGTCTGCAATCGATAGTCAATCTCTGCGTCTACCTGGCCTTTTGAATCGAAGCTATCGTACTCTTCTCTTGATAGGCGCGGCTTTGGAAACTTCTCGAAGCATTCTCTTACTAAGGCTTCGACACTCTGTAATTGGTCTTGGTGCTGGTAGATGCATTTCTCAAGCCTGTATCCCCTAGCGTCACAGAAATTTTTGAGCTGAGGAACAGCGAACCCTAAACAAATGCCAGCACCCGAAGGGCAGTAACCGCGCCATTGGCTAAGTAAGTCAGCTTTTTCGCTGAAGGACGCAACATAGAGGCTGTCCGCAGAAACGGTCTCAAGACCATGCCGAACCGCCCACCCAAAGGCGGCGAGGTAGTCATCCTCCATAAAGATTCCGCCTGCAACGTGCTTAGCATACGACAATCCATGAAGAAACTCGCTCGCATCATTTAGAAACGTAGCATGAGTGGCCCATATACTGCGACTCCCTAGAATTCCGAGGATGCCGTTTAAGCTCGTATAGTGATAAAGAGTATCCATTACCTGTAGCCAATGTTTGAAATAACTTTCTAGCGTTAACTTTTTCGCTTGATTGATTTGTCAGCAAGTTCGTAGAGAACTGGATTAGTGAGATTTTCAGAGTGCCAGTGCGCGCGTAAACACTCAAAAGCCAAATCAAGAAGCTCTTTGCTGGCACTTTCAGAAATTTGCTCTTGTGGAAGCAAGAAATATTTATCGCGAACGTCGACATAAGTCGCAAGATTTTTCAGTTCAAATGATTTATCAACTTTTTGTTGAGCGGCATCTAACCACCTTAAATCAGTTTCTCGTAATAAATCGAGGTCCAGACCAAATGTGTAATAGTGCTGGTTTTGTGATGCAATTTTTTCGGTGTGGCTATAGAAGCGTTTTTTTAATTTTTTCCAATCAACGGGTTCCCCTGTTGTAAGCTTTCCTATTGCTCCAACGATAATTGGAATTTTTCCCAACTCTTCAAAGCAAAAATGCGCCAGTAAATATGCTCTGCTAAACATTTTATGTTCGTGCAGCAAAATTGCTTCTTTATGAAGATTTTCTGCATTGTTAAATATGGATAATCGAAGCGAATGTAACTCAGTGATAGAGAGGGCGTTCATGCTGGCTCATTTGATTTCGACACAACTTGGCATCATAAAATTAATTCATCAAGTATCGGATATTTCTTTATGCCCGACACGTTGTAGATAAAACGGAATCCCCGCTTCTGGTAGACTGCCGCCAGTTACCCACATCATGCTCAAAATGTGTCCGTAGTTGCAACCACCGGCTACTCCCGAAACAATCCGGTGCGTGAAGCAAGAGCTAATTCTACGAAAGGTCAGGTCTCATTGCGATGAGCTCATCCGCAAGTTCAGGACGTCCAAGACGTCTTACACCACGCGAAAAATAGTTCAGAAAATTTGTTTTGCTAAGCACATGCTGGACTTTTCCAATTAAGTCGGAAGCCACTTGATATTCCTTCTTTGTAGTGGCGAAATGTGCTTCGTAAAACTCAGGAAAAATATTGTCGCGACCAAGATAATAAATGGTTTCCACATCTGCAAGGTCGTCGATACTTAAGGTAGTCGTCAATTCGCTTGCAACAGGTCTCGAACTTGGGCTCGCCATCATTATCTCTCTGAGTTCCGAACTGCGCACAATTCTACAGCCAGACTCTCCCTCTGGTCGCGGGGGATGTAATTTCGCCCAGCCGCTTACAAAAAATTTTGCGTGTTTATCTGACAAACAATTCAACTCGAAGGTTTGGCCAAGATAAGCTCCGAACTCTCTACTTCTAATGATGTCGTCATATGCCTCTTGAAATGGCCTATTTCCAAAACTGAATCGAAGCTTCACACGCTCCTTAGCTTCCAAAAAATCAGGCGAGCCCAACGTAGGGTATGGCGCCATTTCAGATGCAATGAACTTTAAGTCACTGCGTGAACAACTCTTCGTGAATGTACCAGTCCGGCTTTCCTCACAGAAATCTTGCACTCTAGATTTAATCTTACGAAGAACATCGCCGAGTTCAGCTAAGGAAGAGCGTATGACTTCGAAGTTCGCCAAAGGTCGTTCACTCAAGCTGGCAATGCCCGACTTGTCCTTAGCGAACCGCAGTTGCTGGCCATCATTATCAATAGCCGACAAGCTTGAAACATATGGGCTCAAGCTTTCGAGGAGCGAGCGCATTTCCCAATCACCAAGATTTTCTCTCTGTAACTCAGTTAGGTAATCGGAGATGTTGTGGTTGGTTTTTTTCAAACTATATAAATTCTCAGCATGAAGTCGCGCAACGACAAATTTCAAAGTCAGCTCAATTGCATGACGGGCATTGTAGAGAATCGGTAATACTAACGTATCTCGAGAAATGTATAGTTTTTGCTCTACGACAGAATTGGCCAGCAATGTTGCCGCTTCCATGTAGCCATCAATATAATTTTCTTCGTGGCCTTGTGGGCCAATGCAAGCGTTCCATTCCGAATCTTCACTCCATCGAAAGAATGGGTCGTCAGCTAAATGTTCAAATGGCTTCATTTTTATATCCATCTCAAAATATTACAAAAGCGAATACGCCAGTAACATTTTTGCATCGATTTTGATAAATGTACTTATCATTTCCTAAAATAGTTACTGCGGCATACTATCGTCGTCATTATTTTTCTGAGCAGCCGCTACCTTGGTCACTCTTTCGGAGATGGTACTGTTTTCGCATGTGGCCTAACTCGCTTGCAATTGTACTGATTTTCAGAGAAGTGTCCGCTTTCGGACAGAAGACCGAGGTTTGATGGAGAAATTTAGACCAGAGCCTCAGTCCAAGCTAATCCGTGAGTTGGCTCAGGATGGCGTGTCTCATCAATTGGCCGCTCATATTCCAGGCGCATGCACTCTAAGGATGCAAGGAGACGACGTGCGCCCTTTGTCGCAGGCCCGTTCCCTCTTGCACGATGATAAAGATGTTGCCTTAGGGCATTACACGCCTTCGGGGATACCTCGAGCTGGTTCTCCCCCGTTGCGACCTTCAGAGAAAACATACTCATAAGCAACCGGTAGGCCGGCATGTCCGTGTTATTCGCACGCCCAGCATCCGCCGCTGCCAAGCCAAACTCCATTCGTATCTCTTCAGTAGCACCCACTGCTGACAGCACTTCCGACACCAAAGCATCTGCGAGAGGTGACGCATTGCTTCGACATGCATCCATCAACAGCGACAGGTGTTCTGGTACGTCCTGGACCAGTCTTGCTACATTGGATGCAATATTCTCGACAGGCCACTCATTCCTGCACCAGGAAAACAGTTTTCCATCCGCAACCAGATTGGCAAACTCTGCAAAATGCTCAGAGGTGAGTGATGAAGTTAGGGCATAAACGAACTGCTCAGGAAGGCGAGCTTTTGCTGAAAGTTCTGCCTCTAGCATCAACAAGGATGACCATGTATGTTCGTACTTCATATCGCCAAGGGTTCGAATGATATCTGATGAGTGTGCGAACCGTTGCCACTGGCTGAGATAATGCTCGAGCGGCGCACTCAAGAGCGTCAATGGCTTCACGACGAACATAAACTGACACAATTGTGCAAGCACGTGGTTTCTCGATTGGTCAAGCCAAGTAGGGCTCGACTCGCGCAGGTAGAGCGCCTCGAGTTCTCGGACCACGTTTGCATCTGAGAGACACCATCCCTGCCGAGTGAGGCCTCTTAGTACATCAACGAAACCAAACACACCGAGTAGCCCACTGCCAAGGGCGCGGGTGACCGGCGCAATGCACTCGGGGCTACTAAGATTGGCGATGACCCTGGTAAGGCGAGCTAGCTGATATTCGGCCTGCTTGGCGTTCCATGCAGGGTTGTGCTCTCTTTCGAGAAGTTGTCGGTCGAGTTCATAATCAAGGACTTTGGATAGCTCCCGAGCTGCGTCATCCACTACCGACTGATACTCCACGGACGGTTGTCGAAAGGCGCATCCTGCCTCATTCCGGAGCCTCCCATCCTCGATGTCAGTGCTGATATTGCTGAATAGCGACTTTCGCTTGCTGCTCCATGACAGGCAAGCGATGCGTCCGATAGCTTCAGGCACTACCTCCATTGCACAAGGATGGGACATATGCTGCAGAACGCTTGGCAGCGCATCTATTCCCCACTTCGCGAGCGCAGCAACCACATAGTTGCCCAGCATGGGGTTGCTTGGTCGTGGTCCTTCTTGATTCTTAAGCCACTCCGCTAGAAGAGCTTGATAAGCAGTCCAAGCCTCAAGATGTCGGTGTAGAGCCTCAAGTAGCAGCGGCTCAAACTCTGCTGGTGCTACGTGGCTTGCGATGCTTGCGAGAAGCGTGAAGAGACGGTCCTGAGGATTCCGCGACTGTTCCTCCTTGCCACCTAAAACAGCGAACAGTTGCCGGAACTCGTCAGGTGTCGGCAACCATAGATTCTCACTAGAGTGCCTTTCCTCATCTCGAGATACACGGCGCAAGAGAACTTCTACGAGTTCCACCGATTCTTCGTACGTCGCCTCGCCGCCTCGTACCATGACGACGCTGAGCAGGTTGTCGCCAGGCGCATGGGCAAGAAGGGACCTAATCATCCTCCCCCGGTCATGCTCGGCATCTGTGAGCTTGGCGCGTCCTTCCTCGCAGTAGCGCAACCAAGCGGCAACGCTTCTCTCTGTCTGGCACCTGTTTGCCAGGGGCCCGACAACCTCTGCACTTAGCATCCTTGTGCTGCCCGCCTCGAGGACCTGCCATACATGCTCGAAAGCCACCTCCCGCTCGTGAGGAGGTGCGTCGCGTAATACCTCACCGACCCACTCGGGCGTACCTCTGGGCCCAGTACATAACTCGACAGCAAGAGCACGCAAACGGTCAGGAACGTATTTTTGTGCAATGGCCAAGAGCGACTCTGGGCTTCCACGTTCTGCTTCGCTTGTTAGCTTGGCAAGGACAAGGTCTATCGCCGCAGGTCCAAATTCGTCGGGGAGCTCAAGTGCAAGCTGCAAGCGTGTGACATCCGAAATATCACTCGCTCCAATTACTCGAAGTTGCTTATGAATTTCGTGACCTTCAACATCCTGCTCAAGTGCGTAAACGATGACGTTTATTAAATCGCGACTAGCTTGCACCTCAAGTGGCGCAGCGAGCCATGCATCGACCACTGCTGGCGATGCTGGGTAGTTCGAAAACAACGCGGAAATAGCTGCTGCCCGAACATCCGAGACGCTATCAGTGCGGGCGACCTCGACAAGAAAGTCGTAATTGTCTGGATTGGCCGCAATCTCGTGCACCAGTTCAGAGCGTCGAGCCGAATGCCATCCATTGATGCGCTCTGCAGGTTGTGGACCAAGCTGAACTATCGATACTGGAGAACCATTGAGCCTATGCGTATGAAATCTGGTTTGTTGGTCATCACTCTCAAGTAGAGACCATAGATTTTCTGAGAACACGGGAAAGCGTGACATAATCTGGCAGGCCGTGCCGAGGTCCTGCACCTCCCTGAGCGGTGACTTGCATAATTCGTTAATTCGTGATACCAACTGGTGATAGAGGGCGGGTTCATCGGCCTCTCTAAACGTACTCCAGCCTGCTAAGTCGCTCGCGTAGGAGAGGTCGACTGCTGCAGCTGCACGGACTAGCCTGACCCGGGAGGCGACAGCGTCAACAGTAGGGTCCCTGAGCTTTTCGGCCACGAGCGCGACAGAGTCTTTCCAGGCTGGCTCATTGACCGCATCATTGAGCAAGTCCACCAATTCTCCTTCTGTTTTGCAGATGCGAAGCAAACGTGATGCCGCAAAATATTCTTGAAACCTGTGATGGGCAAATCTCACCACATCGCCCTGGGTGTGTAAGACGTGTTGGCTGGAGAGGATGTCCAATATGGTCGCAGGTGCCGGAGTCGGACCTAGAATGTGCTGAGCGACCAAGTGGCTTGCAGCAATGCCTATGGAAGAGAGTGCGTCTGCTCTGGAAATGTTTGTCGCCCCACTCGCATTGAGCCTACAGGCGAGTTCTTCGAGATAGTGCTTTTGCATACTGAACAGGGGAGCTTCCGCCAATATAAGACTGCGTTGACTGTCCACTTCTAGGTCCGTGATAACTGCCCCAAGAAGGTCGTATAAAGTGGTCGAAGCCTCTGTTCCCACTCTGGCTTGTGCAATTAGCCCACGAAGGAGTAACGGACTCCTTGCAGCGTTACGCCGCCGGGAGTCCTTCGCCAAAACCTCAAGCAACGATTGCGCCGCTTTCTCGTTAAGCTCTGCACGAATGACTGCAGACAGGCCTTGCCAGGTGAGGCCGCGTACAGCTACTCGACGTGCGGTTGGTAGGTTCGCTGTGTCATGGGGCGTTCGTGATGCTACAACGACCGCCAAGTTGGGGGCGGAGGTTGTTAAAAGGTTGAAGTGGTTGTGGCAGTAAGACTTTCGGTCCGTAGGAATCTCGTTCCACCCGTTGACCAATAACACCAAGAAACCACCCTCTGCGAATCGAGCAAGCACTCCGGGAGATAAACCTAGGGCCTGTGCTTGCGGGTTGCCTGCTATGTAATCAAGTATTCCCACACCGGACTCAGCCCAAGTAGCTGCGTCGACGTACAGTGGGATACGTTGGCCTGCCTCGGGGGTATATCGCGAAGCCAGCTCAAGCAAGAGCGTCGTCTTACCAATGCCGCCATCACCAAATAGGACAACTTTGGCGCCAGCTTCGATGTCCTTGACGAGTTGCTCGGGGGCAATAGGGATGCCCCCTCGGTCTTCAGGAATGCTAGGAATTTCAAGCGTGAGTGGAGCGAGGAACGAAGGTATTTTCCAGATTGTTCGACCTGCCTTCTGCATCTGTGCCGAAAGGGTTTGTAGGCGAACAATGTCGGATTTGGTTGGAGACGTGCGCAGTTCTGGGTGCTGCAAGATGCGCATCCCAGCAGCTGTTCGCCTTACTAAGGCTTTATTGAGGATTTGCCGACTGTCCTCAGTTGCTTGAAGTTGCCCCAAAACAAGCGACACAACAAGTTCGAGAGGGCCTGATGCCAGCTTGCGAGTTTCGCCAGTGACTTGTTCGTATTGTTCGGCAAGGTCTTCAAATTCAGGCACGGCAAGCCTAGGGGTCTCTTCACCACGAGCAATCAGAACTTGAACGAACGGCTGTAGGAACTTGTCAGCTAATAGCCACTCGCGAAAGAAGTCCCCCTGCAACTCAAAGGGAAGATTTGCTGGGCTCGCGACGAGTTTTTTCAACTCATCCTTGATGATGTACTCAAGCGTACCCTCTTTAGACAGGTCTTGGCCCTGCATTGCCCTGTCTCTCGCACGTCTCCTGGCTATTTTGCCCTTGATTTCCGACCATGCGGGGGATAGCAGCCTCCCAGCGAATGTCTTAGCGAGCCCTAGAAACTCTACTCCCATCATCTGCAGCCTTGTCTCATATAGTGTTGGTATTCTGACTGTTGTGATTCCCCAATTGCTAGAGTTTTTGTCTCATTACTTGGTCCATCTACTCTAGGTTCTGAAGACTATTCTGCCGTGATATCAAACGGAAAACTCTGTCCCGAAGATGCTGGCATTTCAATTGCGAATTTTGCATCAGCAATAGGGCTCCATGCGGACATCAATTGTGGCTCGATTTTCACGCCTAGCCTTGCGGACCTACCTACCCGGCAACTAGCTAGCACGTGAGCTACTGGAGGATATGTCAGGGGTTCGAATTTGTCCCTTGGGTTGGCTAACCTTGCGACTTATTGCGTATTTCCCGCTTCAACTGTGTCTGGTCCCGGTCAACTCTTGGTAAAGGCTGGCTAAGGTAATCGGCATCCAGGCCACGATTGCTAGCGTTATATGCCCAAATAACAAACTGTTCCAATAGACGCTCATTTTCGAGTTTCAGCCTGGTGTTTTCTGCTTCGAGTTTGTGAAAGCGGTCCATGAATGCTTTTGCATCAGTCGCATTAAGTCCTGAATTGAGCGGCTTCTGAGGTCGAGACACTCCCGATAAGCGTGCTTTTGTTAATTGAAACGCCAGCTTGATGCGCACATGTTGGTTTAATGCTTGCCGGGTGTAACGCATCCGGGTTCTAGTTTCGGTAGCGTCAATAAGCAACTCCCACGTTAGCTTCTCGGTCCAACCATCCAGAATTCCAACAATTGCCTCAATCTCTGAGTCGCCAAGGTTTTTGGACCTTTGTCTTTGACGTTTAACCATTAAATTTCTCCACTTCGGCGAGCAAGTTCCTCATGTCCGACAATGGCAGAGCAGAAGTTGAATCTCGCAAAGAGTCATTGCCGCTTCGTACTTGTTCTGCTTGGTCTATTCGGGATGTGAGCGGTATGTTTGAAAGTTGAATGACAGCGCCGTCAGGTACATCCGGATTATCTAAAATGGCGCAAAGCTGAGTAAGCCGTTCAACTGTATTACGATGATGCTCTACCCAGCGATTAGCTCCAAAGTAGCCATCACCAAGTGCTTTATGCGCAGCCGCTAAGCTTTCTTGCGCTGTGGCGAGTTCTGCATGAATTCGCTCAGAACGTGTCTTATCCCCTTTGATGCACACCTGCTCAATACAGTTAATGCAGTCGGCATGAAGCTGACAGGGAGACATGGTGTAATCATGAATACAGACCCCGAATTCTGTCGTATGTGCCGTAGGTACTTTCAATCGTGCAAATTCATCACGGTGAATAATAACCTGCTTAGGTAATTCTGCTAATGGGCCAAACATCAGGCGGTCATCACCCAGTGAATCTCGGATTTTGGCAACCAATTCTTTTGCTGAAACGTGGTCATAGGCACTGTTTTGTTGAATGTCTTTGCGTCCAGACCATTTGGCAATGTCCAGTTGGCTCATTCCACCAGCCTGAGCTAAGGTATTCAGGTAGTGGCGGAATTGATGAGTTGTTACTGTAATAGGGCTGCCATCTGGCTCGGTTAGTCCAAATTTGCTGAATATCGATACAAATCCATGCTCCACTCGGCCCCCAAGTCCAGTATGGACCTGGTTTATTGTCAACGTCTCTAGCAAGCTATTGAATGTGGATTTTTTTTGTTAGAGCGCATTCATCCTAAAGGAAAAAAGAGCATCACTAAATTTTAATCCGAGCTCCCGATTGAGAAATGGGAAGCCCTCAGGTAATTTGGAAAGTAATGCTGCCTCCAAATCAGTAAACTTTATTCGGCAACAACCTTTCGAATCTTTGTTCGTAGAAATACCATTGGCTTTGCACCACCCAAGAGCGCCTCCATGCCCCTTTGCTCCGTCAAAGAGGATTGAACATACCTCTGCTGTAGTTAAATACTCTTTATGCCGGAGCCCTTTAATTTCATAGGGCAAATAGATTTCTGAAGGATGCTTTTCGTACCAAGCGGCGATACTCCGGGCCTCCGTCGTAATCCCTCGAATTCGGCTAATTGCTTCTTTTACAACCTCGACCATCGATGGCACGACCCACTTGACCATCGGGTCTGCTCCTTTAGCCGGCCACCATCTTAGGCCATAAGCTATATCACCATCTCTTTTCTTCTGATTGACTTCGCAGTCGGCAGGTAAGAGCAATACTTCATTAATTCGGTCAGGAGTAGAACAAAGTATGGCTGCAACTGAAGAGTAGATTACGTCTTCAGGTTCAATCGGCATCCGAAATGCTTTAGGAATGGCTTCAAGTGCAGCAGCTGATGGCATTTTCTTGGCACGTCGCTCATCAAACTCTTTCCCCACTCGGGTAGCATCGTTAGGTCTCCGAATTGGATTTTTCCATTGAATGGGAATTGTTGTGAGTCGATTCCTGGCAATGAAAT
Organism: Aquitalea sp. S1-19; assembly: GCF_024343515.1. Taxonomy (NCBI): domain Bacteria; kingdom Pseudomonadati; phylum Pseudomonadota; class Betaproteobacteria; order Neisseriales; family Chromobacteriaceae; genus Aquitalea; species Aquitalea sp. S1-19. The sequence goes on from NZ_RJTZ01000038.1 coordinate 13,151, forward strand.
CTGACATCAGCTCAAGCTGCCCTGCAATACGATATGCGTTGCCAGCTGAAAAGTTCTCTTTAATCAATTGAGCGGCACGATTAAATGCGGCAGCATCCATACGGGAGGTTAAAGATTTTTCCGTGTGACATTCATTAATTGCAGCGTCTAGCGCGCGCAGTGCTGCAACTCGTCCGGCTATGATTTTCGTAGGCCGCATACCCTGCATGTAACGGACAAAAGCTTTTGCAAATGAGGCAAAGGGCTCAGCCATAGGGTTAGGGTTATTTGAATTTGCTGTAGCCATGCTTGAAAAAGTTATACGAGTGCGTTGCCGCCCCTTGCCTTTAAGTTGCAAAGCGTCAGTCACATCCCACGTAACATCGTCAAACCTTAGGTCTGCTCCAAAAATAGTAAGCTGGTTCTTGCACATTGCAATAAACCCTCTCAGATTCTCCTCAGCATCAAGCTCAGCTTTGGGGGTGAAAAGAATAATGTCAGCCATGTATTATCCCCTTCCTTCATATTTAGCTGACTGACATCGCAGAACAACCTCCGCCACTGCGAGAATTGTTCTGTCGTTGATAGCTGCAATTCGCTTGTCCGTCACCATTACTTTACGTTCTCGCTCTTCTAGTAGATGACTTAAAACAGCTTCGTGAGGGCCATCTGCCCAAGCCTGAAAACTGGAACATGTGTAGCACGAAATAGGCGCCATAAAGCCGCAAAATCCATGACTGCCGCAGCTACCCATGGTGGAGCAGCTTTTGTCTATCCGAGGGTCAAAAATGCGGCTAGAGGGGTCGTTCCCTCGTATGGCTTCAGACTCATTTGAGATGATTTTTCCGGCAAAGGCTTGAGCGAGTGGAGCCAAAGTTATGGCAACAGCGCGGTCTATACGTTCGATGATTTCAGGGGTCGATTGTACGTATACGCCCGCGTTTTGCGTATCGCTATGGTCAAGCAGTTCAGCGATAATCAGTTCGCCGTGACCTTCTTGGGCGGCCCGAGTGCCAAGGGTTCGGCGAAATCGCGTGGGGGTTATATGAATGAGGTCCCCTGTTCGCTCCGAAAAAACCTCTAGTTTCTCCAGTACCGACTTGAACCTATCCGATAGCGAAGTAGATGTTTGGTGGAACTCCATTCCTTCAGGTTGATTTTGGTTGCGAGACTTAGGAAATAATGGCGCTTGGTTTGGGTCTTTTAGCTGCCCTTCGAATAAAGCTTTTATTTTCAGGGCATACTCATAAAGTAGCTTTCCAACCTGCGGGGTGATTAAGCGTTCTTTGAATTCCAGCCTTGGGACTTTTCGCTGCTTCACACGAGGAACTCGGAGTATATAAAGATATGAGCCGTCTTTGAGTGTCGGAGCAATGACATCACAGACTTTTAGCAAGGAAAACTGTGACGGCCTCGACCCTAAAAGCATAAATAACCAAGCTAATAGGTAATCTTTCTCTTGTATCGATTTCTGTTCATATGCTTCGTTTAGTGCTGCCTGAATCGCTTCCAACTCAATATCAGAGAAAGCGCCGTAGTATGGGTCCACAGTTAAAATGGCGACTCCCTTGGCATTTCCTTTGATTTTTAGCTCGTTTATAAGTTTGATGGCGTCAGTAGTAACACCTGGATAGCTAAGTGCATTCCATTTTTTTAAGAAGCCAGCCAATGCGCCTAGATACCATTTTTGGCCAGCGGGCTGTGCCGTATAATAATTTAGAAGGTCTACGCTCGTTATTGCGCTAATAGGCTCCTGGCTCTCTTTGGTGAGGTATCGGAACATATGCATAGCACGACTAAACATGTTTTCTAGATGCTTTAGCGATTTGTTTTCTGCGTACCAAAGCAAGGTTTTCTTAAATCCGCCAATGAACGCAGGGGTAGATATCAGATGTAACCGAGAAAAGTTTAATGAGGCTACCAAGTGTCCTTCTTGAATTGCCCATATTTCTAGATTAGGGTCAAATATAGCTCCGCCACGGGTTTGGGTGCTTTGTAGTTTTTTATCCTGAACTTTAAGCAAACTGTTCATTACTCTTTGTCCTTTTTAATCATTTCGGCCTGCATCATCAATGACACTTCATTTGCTTTTTTTCGTATATGTCTTCGAGTGTAATTAACTGCTGTGCCAGAAGTTTCTGACCATCCCATTAAATATGACCTCATCTTCTGCTCATCTGCACAGGGGGTTTTGTTTCGGTCCATGACTGCAGAAAAATTGTCATTCCAGGTATGCCGCAAAACGTGCGGTGATAAGTCAGTCGGCAAGTCAGTTATATTAGAACGAAGATACGCAAAGCACTTGTTCATTGCACTAAGGGACATCGGGTTTCCCGTTTTGTCGGCGACAAAAAGATACTCGTGCTTCTTGGCTCCACTCAAATGACGACGAGCATTAAGTACATAGTCATGAGTTAGCCGACAAAGGTCAGGGGGGATTGCCAATATCCGGTCTTTTGTTTTAACCGAAGGCTGTTCTGGTCTAGGGTCCTCTGGGGCATCCGCACGCCGAATGATGAAGATTGTTTCTTCTCGAAAGTTGATGTCTGAAATTTTGATATTCAACAACTCACCTCGGCGCAAGCCAAAGGCATATAGCCAACGAACGATTAATTCATTCCGCTGCTTTATGAATTGCCCCTTCCAGGGATTTTCAGAAGAGTGTCTGGTTGTCACGGTCAATAAGCGGGCAGCTATTTCTGACGTTAGCCCTTGACGAACATCGATAGTATTTCTACTGCCGCTTTCTGGAATTCTTGCTTTTAAGGCAGCAATTACAATCTGATGATTGGTTTTGAGAGTAGAAAAAGAAGGGCTTCCAGCAGGGAACTTCAATAACTGAGTTTGTAGCAACCAGGATAAGTAATCTGTAATAACACGCAGCCGAGTGCCTGTGGTTTGGGGAGCTACAGTTTTAAGCGGGGATTTAACAATCTGTTTTCTGAAACGTTCTGCAGAATTAGCTCGAATTATTTGAGTGAGCGTCTTAGGTTTCGAAGGGCAAGTTATAGCGTCAATTTGTAGCCTACAGAGGCTTGCTAGTGCCTCAATCTCTGAAAGGTCAAGAATTCTGCCATCTCTGATTCGTTCATCAAGGTTTATGCCTCGCTGTTCAAGAAAAATCAGGAACAACATGATGCATCTTAGGCTTTGTTCAATGCTATTAGATGCAAGGTTACGTGCCCTAATTGTGAAACTGCATAAATTGTGGGTGTAAAAAGTGGCGTACCCACCCTTGTATCCAAGAGAACAGGAAGGCGCTCTCCGGAGTGCAGAACTAAGGTACGTACGAGGTAAGGGTTTGCCATTGTTTACACTTTTGCATGGTGAACATTAATGTAAAGTATAGGCAAGCAGGTAGAGAAATGTAAATAAAGAAAAAACCCCTCCAAAACAAGGGAGGGGTCATAGTTGTTTACATAATAATCCGTGTTCCGGGCTAAAACGGAATGTCGTCTTCCAGATCATTTACCGGTGGCTGCGGACGCGTAGGCTCCGGGCGGCGTTGTGCTGGGGCTGCTGGCGGAGCCGATGGTGCGCTTTGACGCGGAGCGCTGTAGCCATCGTCCATCATGGCACCTTCGTCGCGCTTGCCGCCTTGCAGGCTAAGCTCGTTCACGCGTACATCGGGGGACAGGCGTTTGTTGCCATCTTTGTCCGTCCACTCACGCAGTGTCAGCTGACCGTAGACGGTGACTTGCTGGCCCTTGGCCAGAAAGCGTTGCAGAGACTCGCCACGCTTGCCCCATACTTGGCAGCTGAACCAGTTGGTTGTTTTGCGTTCGCCAAAACCGATGTCGCTGGCTACGCGAAAGCTCAGAACCGGCTCGCCGCTTCCTGTGTATTTCAGTTCGGCATCGGCTGCCAGGCGGCCGTCAAAACTAATGCTGTTCATGTCTGTCTCCGTTCTATTCATTTGGCTGCCGGCATATTGCCGGATCAGACCTTGTCCTTAGGCTAGCTTGGTCAGCCTCTATTCGGTTGCCTGAATTAATTGCTGTACTGCTGCTTCGTCCCAGCCTTGTTGTGCAACCTTGAGGTAAGCAACGCGGTCGTCAAGCAATACCACAGCTTCGCGTACGCCGGCTTGTGCGGCAAGTTTTTGTGACAGCGCATGTGCATCTCCCTGCCAGTTGTCACCAATATGGAACATGATGGACTTGACCGGCAGTGGTGCCCGCATGCTGGCTGCCAAACCCAGCCAGCTTGCCATCAGTACGCTGGTGAGGCCGAACACGCCAGACGGACCCCAGTGTGTATAAAGCCAGCCGCCACCCGCCGCACCCACAAAGAGGCCGAAAGATTGAGCGGTATTATACACGCCTATGGCAGTGCCTTTGGCGTCTGCTGGGGCGATCTTGGAAATGATGGAGGGAAGCGTCGCCTCGAGAATATTGAAGGCAATAAAGTACAACACTAACCACAATACGATTTGCCAGAAGGTATCGAGTGCCGAGGCCATGCCCAGTTGCGCGACGGTCATCACCCCGACAGCTGCTACGAAGACCTGTTTCAGCCGGTGTTTCTTTTCCCCGTAAATGATGGCGGGGATCATCAGCAAAAAGCCCAGTATCACCACCGGAAGATAAACCTGCCAGTGGTGTGCCTTGTCGAGCTGGCCGGCTTGCGTCAGCGAAAACGGGATCACGACAAACATGGCCATCTGCGCCGCGTGCAAGGCAAAGATGCCGAAGTTGAGCCGTGCCAGCTGCGGGTCTTGCAATACCGGCAGCAGGCGGCCGGGTTTGGCTTCGGTATCCGAATGAAAGCGCGAGACGACAGGGTCGGGGATGATCAGCCAGACGCCGGCCAAGGCCATCAGGGTCAGGATGCCGGTCAGGGCGAAAATGCCATTGACCCCTATCCAACTGGCTAGCAAGGGGCCGAGCACCAGGCTGACGGCAAAGGTCATTCCTATACTCATGCCTATCATGGCCATGGCACGGGTGCGGTGCTCTTCGCGGGTAAGGTCGGCCAATAATGCGGTAATGGCGGCAGAAATGGCACCGGCGCCCTGAATGATGCGACCCAGCGTCAACCAGACAATATCATCGGCCGCTGCGGCAACAAAGCTGCCGATGGCAAACAGCAGCAGACCGCCGTAAATGACTTTTTTGCGCCCGATACGGTCAGACAGCATCCCGAGCGGCAGTTGCAGCAGCGCCTGGACTAGCCCGTAACTGCCCAAGGCAATGCCTATGCTGGTCGGACTGGTGGCGCCTGGCAACTGGTGGGCGTACAGGGCAAAAACGGGAAGGACAAGAAACATGCCCAGCATGCGCAGGGCGTAGACGCCGGCCAATCCCAGGCTTGCGCGTAATTCCAGCGGATTCATGATTGCGGTAAGGTTCCGGATTAAAGTGGCGTGCTATGGTGCCTGAGGCGGCATTAGCTAGGGCCCGGCTCAATAAGTCGGGTATATTAACAGGTTACCCGATTCATTGTGAGTAAGGCATGGACTACATCCGCATCCGTGGGGCGCGCACCCATAATCTGAAGAACGTTGATCTGGATCTGCCGCGTCACAAGCTGATCGTGATTACCGGGCTGTCCGGTTCGGGCAAGAGTTCGCTGGCTTTCGATACGCTGTATGCCGAAGGCCAGCGCCGCTATGTCGAGTCCCTGTCTGCTTACGCCCGCCAGTTCCTGCAGCTGATGGAAAAGCCTGATGTCGACCTGATCGAGGGCTTAAGCCCGGCGATTTCCATCGAACAAAAAGCGACCAGTCATAATCCGCGCTCGACGGTAGGGACGGTGACCGAGATTCACGATTACTTGCGTCTTTTATATGCGCGGGTGGGGGAGCCGCACTGCCCGGATCATCATGTGCCCCTGGCTTCGCAAACGGTCAGCCAGATGGTGGATCATGTGCTGGCTTTGCCGGAAGAGACACGGGTGATGATACTGGCGCCGGTGATTATCGGCCGCAAGGGCGAGAATGCCGACCTGTTTGAAGAGTTGCGTGCGCAGGGCTTTGTGCGGGTGCGGGTAGATGGCGAGGTGTTCGAGCTGGATGCGGTACCCAAGCTGGAAAAAAACAAGAAGCACACGATCGAAGTGGTGATCGACCGGCTGAAAGTACGCGCTGATGCGCAGCAGCGTCTGGCCGAAAGTTTCGAGACCGCCTTGCGTCATGCCGAGGGGCGGGCGATTGCGGTGGAAATGGATGCGGACAAGGAGCATTGGTTCTCGGCCAAGTTTGCCTGTCCGGTGTGCTCCTACAGCTTGCCCGAGCTGGAGCCGAGGCTGTTCTCTTTCAATAACCCGATGGGGGCCTGTCCCAAGTGCGATGGCTTGGGTGAGATTACCTTTTTCGATCCCAAGCGGGTGGTTGCCCATCCCGATATCAGCCTGGCTGCCGGTGCAATAAAGGGCTGGGACAAGCGTAACCAGCTTTATTTCCAGATGCTGATGAGTCTGGCCGAGCATTATGGCTTTGCCATCGAACTGGCATTCGAAGACTTGCCAGCCAAGGTGCAGCATGTGGTGCTGTATGGCTCCGGGCACGACAATATCGCGTTTACCTACCGTTCGGAAAAAGGCACGTTGTTTAGTCGCGAGCACCCGTTCGAGGGCATTATCCCCAATCTGGAGCGGCGCTACCGCGAGACCGATTCGTCGGCGGTGCGCGAAGAGCTGGCCAAATACCAGAACAACCAGTGCTGTCCGTCCTGCCATGGCTCACGGCTGCGCATCGAGGCGCGCAATGTCTTTGTTGGCGGCAAGGCCTTATTCGACATTAATGCACTGGCCTTGAAAGATGCGGCAGCCTTTTTTGACGGGCTGCAGGTGACCGGACAGAAGCAGGCGGTGGCGGAAAAAATAGTCAAGGAGATCCGCGAACGGGTGTCTTTCCTGAATAACGTTGGTCTCGACTATTTGTGTCTGGCGCGTTCGGCCGATACCCTGTCCGGCGGCGAAGCACAGCGCATCCGTCTGGCCAGCCAGATTGGCTCCGGCCTGACCGGCGTGATGTATGTGCTGGATGAGCCGTCTATCGGCCTGCATCAGCGTGATAACGACCGGCTACTCGGCACCTTGATGCGTTTGCGTGATCTGGGCAATAGCGTGATCGTGGTCGAGCATGACGAAGATGCCATCCGTGCCGCTGACTATCTGGTCGATATGGGGCCGGGAGCCGGGGAGCATGGCGGCGAAGTGCTGGTCGCCGGCACGCCGGCCGAGGTGGCTGCTTGCGAAAAATCGGTCACCGGCGCTTTCCTGTCCGGCCGTCGCCGTATTCAGGCGGCAGAAGGCCATCGGCCGCTGGATCCGGAACGCATGTTGCAACTGGTCGGCGCCAGCGGTAACAATCTTAAGGATGTCACGCTGGATCTGCCGTTGGGGCTCTTAGTCTGCATCACCGGCGTTTCGGGCTCGGGCAAGAGTACGCTGATTAACGACACCCTGTACAAGATCGCCGCGCGCGACCTGAATCGCGCCTCGGAAGAGCCGTCGCCTTATCGCGAGATCAAGGGACTGGCGCTGCTGGACAAGGTGATCAATGTCGACCAGAGTCCGATCGGGCGCACGCCGCGCTCCAATCCGGCAACTTATACCGGCCTGTTTACCCCGATACGCGAGCTGTTTTCCGGTGTGCCGGTGTCGCGTGAACGCGGTTATGGGCCGGGACGCTTCAGTTTCAACGTCAAGGGCGGGCGCTGCGAGGCATGTCAGGGTGACGGCATGATCAAGGTCGAGATGCATTTCCTGCCGGACATCTATGTGCCGTGTGATGTCTGCCACGGCCAGCGTTATAACCGCGAGACGCTCGAAGTCTTGTACAAGGGCAAGAATATCCACGAAGTGCTGGGCATGACGGTCGAGCAGGCGCAGGACTTCTTTGCTGCAGTGCCTACCGTGGCACGCAAGCTGCAGACGCTGATGGATGTGGGTTTGGGTTATATCCGTCTAGGGCAATCGGCGACGACCTTGTCCGGTGGCGAGGCGCAAAGGGTGAAGCTGGGGCTGGAGTTGTCCAAACGCGATACCGGCCGCACCTTGTATATTCTGGACGAGCCCACCACCGGCCTGCATTTTCACGATATTGACCTTTTGCTCAAGGTTTTGCAGCGGCTGCGTGAAAACGGTAATACGGTCGTGGTGATCGAGCACAATCTGGATGTAATCAAGACGGCAGACTGGATTATCGATCTCGGGCCCGAGGGCGGTGCCGGGGGCGGTACCATTATTGCGCAGGGGACGCCGGAACAGGTGGCGGCTAATCCGGTCAGCCATACCGGGCGTTATCTGGCAGCCATGCAACAAAGCAAAAGCTGAGCCTGCGTGGCTGAAAAAAGACGCTAGAATAAATTCTAGGTAAATGGAATGGCCGACGGTATGCTTAAGTGACAGCGAGTCGGGCTTAGACCCGAGGCCTTATCCAATCAAAAGGGGATGACATGCTTAACCTGGGCAAAATTGACCATATTCATGTGCGGGTCGATGATATGGCACGCGCGCTGACCTGGTATCAGCGTGTGTTGGGCCTGGGGCCGGATGCGCGCATACGCAAGGCCAATGGCAGTACCATGCTGGCCAATACCTCGGGGTCGATACGTTTGGCGCTTACATTGCAAAGTGCACCGGCTTGCGCACCCGGCTCGGTGTCTTTTGTGGTGGGCGGGCAGGAGTTTTTGGAGTGGCTGGATCAGCTAGCCGGCGAGCGGGTTAAGGATAGGGCGGGTGAGACGGTGGCACGCGACTCGGTTGAAGATCATGCCAGCTATTTGTCGGTGGCCTTTGTCGATCCTTTCGGCAACCCGTATGAAATCATCAGCTATGACTACACCTGGCTTGCCGGAAAGCTCAAACTGGCCAGTCGCAGCATCGCGGGATGATAAATAAGGCATATTCAAAAAAGGGGGTACGCATTGCGTGCCCCCTTTTTTTATGGCTACATGATGATGCCGCCGCCCAGACAGATATCTCCATCGTACAGCACGGCAGACTGGCCCGGGGTTACCGCCCATTGTGCCTGGCTAAAGGCGAGGGTGGTCTGGCCGTCGATGACCGGGCTTAAGGCACAGGCCGCATCCGCCATGCGGTAACGGGTTTTGGCCTGATAGTCTCCGGCCTCGGGCGCGCCATCCAGCGTCCATGACAGGTCAGCCATGGTCAGCGTTTTCTTTAGCAGCAGCGGGTGGTCATGACCCTGCACCACGATCAGCCTGTTGGCCGGGATATCCTTGCCGGCGACAAACCACGGCTCGCCATTGCTGTCTTTGGATCCGCCGATATTCAGACCCTTGCGCTGGCCCAGCGTGTAATACATCAGCCCTTCGTGTTCGCCAACGCGCTTGCCGTCCGGCGTCACCATCTCGCCGGGACTAGTCGGTAAATAGCGCTTGAGAAACTCGCGGAACGGCCGGTCGCCGATAAAGCAGATGCCGGTCGAGTCTTTTTTAGCCGCGGTGGGCAGACCCGCCTGTTCGGCCAGACGGCGTACTTCGCTTTTACGGATATCGCCCAGCGGGAATAATGCCTTGGCCAATTGCGATTGTTGCAGACGATAAAGGAAGTAGCTCTGGTCCTTGGTTTCGTCCACGCCCTTCATCAGGTAGTGACGGCCATCGCGCTCCAGCTTGCGCGCATAATGGCCGGTGGCGATGCAGTCGGCACCCAGTTCCATCGCGTAGTCGAGGAAGGCCTTGAACTTGATTTCGGCATTGCACAACACGTCCGGGTTGGGCGTGCGTCCGGCCGAATATTCCTTGAGGAAGTACGAGAACACCCGGTCCTTGTATTCCTTGGCAAAGTTGACGATTTCCATGTCGATGCCGACGATGTCGGCGACGCTCATCGCGTCCAGCGCATCTTGTTTGATCGAGCAGAACTCGTCGTCGTTGTCGTCTTCCCAGTTTTGCATGAAGACGCCGATGACCTCATGCCCTTGCTGCTTGAGCAGCCAGGCTGTCACCGATGAATCCACGCCGCCGGACATGCCGACGACGATACGTTTTTTTCCCGTCACGGGTGGTAACCCTTCTTCCATAGTTGATACGGCACAATGACCGGCTCATGCCCGAAATCGAAAAACCAGCTGTCGACGACCCAGTTGCTGTCGTCGGCGGTTTCGATAATCTGGCTGGCGTAGTGTAGATCGATAATCCAGGGGGCGCGCCAGACAGTGTCGGCGACCCGGTGGTGCTGCAGCAAGCCTTGCCGGGCAAGGTAATGCAGAAAGGTGGTGTCATTCTGGCTGTGATCAACACAGTCCATGCGCCCGTCTGCCGTGCCGTCGGCCAGATTGCCACCCTTGTCGCTCGCGATGGGGGCATGCTGTGCCGCCTCACGATAGAGGCGCTGCACGGCCAAGCGGATTGCCACCCGTTCTTCCGGTGCGCTGGCGACTTGTTTGAACAGTGCCGCGACTTCATCGCGTGTGTCGGCAGCCGGAAAAAATGAAGCACTCTTGCTGCAGCCGTAATGATAACAAATAGTTAGCGCCTCGGCCTGTGTCTTGCCTGCGCAGGCATACAGCAGGCTACTGATAAGCAAAAGGAGCATGCGCCACGGCTTGGCAGCGGCAGGGTGGATGGCGTGTGGTGTTTGCAATGGCCGGCGTCCTTGCCAGTGGTAGAATCGAGAGATTCTACTTGCGGAGTCAGGCATGCGTCCCACTATCTTGGTTACCGGTTCCAGCGGACAACTGGGTTTTGAACTGCTGCGCGCGCTGGCACCATTGGGTAAAGTCCATGCGCCGGTGCGCGCCGAGTTTGATCTGGCCCGGCCCGAGCGTATGCAGGCATGGCTGGATCGGGTGCGTCCCGACATTATCGTCAATGCCGCCGCCTATACCGCAGTCGATCTGGCTGAATCCAAGCAGGCACTGGCTTTTGCCCTCAATGCCGCCGCGCCCGAGCTGATGGCACGCTGGGCAGGGGCACATGGGGCGCTGATGGTGCAGTATTCCACTGATTATGTGTTTGATGGCAGCAAGAGTGGCCGCTATGTGGAAACCGATGTGCCCGGCACCCGCATGATTTACGGTGCCTGCAAGCTGGCGGGCGAACAGGCCGTGCTTGCGCATGCACCGCGTTCGCTGGTGTTGCGCGTGGGCTGGCTATTCAGTGCTTTTGGCAATAACTTTCTGCACACCATTTTGCGCCTGGCACTGGAGCGTACCTCGCTCAGTATTGTCGCCGACCAGATCGGCACGCCGACCTCAACCCAGCTGGTTGCCGATGTAACGGCACATATGCTGTCAGCCTGCTTGTCCGGCAAGCTCTCCGAGCCATGGGGGATTTACCATGTATCGGCATCCGGCGAAGCGAGCTGGCACGAGTATGCGCGCCATATCGTGCATGAACTGACGCTGGACGGAGTTAAGCTGGCCTGCGCTGAGGCCGATGTGCGGGCGATTGGCAGTAGCGAATGGCCGACACCGGCCACTCGGCCAGCCAATTCGCGACTCGATTGCAGCAAGCTCGTGCAAAACTTCGGCTTGAACTTGCCGCACTGGCACGAGGGCGTTTCGTATGCACTGGCGCAATTGCTGCGTTCGGGTGCCCTGCGTAATACGCGCTGGACCCAAGGTTCGCGACGCACGCTCTGAGCGTTACGGCAAAGTTTGTAGCAGCGCTAGCGGGTAGCGTGCGCCTTGACGCCAGTCGTGGATGCAACGCATCACCAGCGGACTACGCAGTTGCGTTTCCCGCGCCATGATTTCGGTGAGCGTCAGCCAGTGCGCCGCGATAATGCCGTCGTCCAGCGGTGAGTCATCCGGTGTGGCTGTGACGGTACCGAAGAAGGCGAAGCGCAGATAGGTCGGCTCGCCGGGCGCGAGGTAGATACCGACCAGCCCTTGCGGAGTAAAGCGGTAGCCGGTTTCCTCCTTCACTTCGCGGCAAACGGCCTGCAGCAGGCTTTCTTTCGCTTCCAGATGTCCGGCCGGCTGGTTGTAGCGCACGCCTTGCGTGGTTTGCTCTTCGACCAGCAAAAACCGGCCGTCGCGTTCGATAATGGCGGCAACTGTGGTATTGGGTTTGAAGCGTTCGGTCATGGTTTCTCCAGAGTGCGCTGTGCCTGCTTAAAATGCAGGGATGCTTTCGTGAAAGCCTGTCATGTATGTCTGTTTATGTTTCCCGACGACCGAGCGCCAGATCCGTCAGGCAGTACTCAATGGTGCGCGCCGCTTGCGGGACATTCGTCCGGTTGCCACGCAGTGCGGCAAATGCGGGCGCTGTGCCCATGCCTTGCTTAAACAGGCCAGCAAGGCCTTGCTGCCTGTGCCGCTCAATCCGCCTTGTGAACGCGATCAGCCTTGCCATAATGCCCTGAACACCGCATTTATCCGGGAGGCGTGTGATGCAAGGCGACAAGAAGGTGATCGAGTTCCTCAATAAGGCGCTCAGGAATGAACTGACGGCCATTAACCAGTACTTCCTGCATGCTCGCATGTACCGCAATTGGGGGCTTAAGCGTCTGGACGAGCATGAGTATCATGAGTCCATCGACGAGATGAAGCATGCCGACCGTTTGATTGAGCGTATCCTGTTTCTGGAGGGCTTGCCCAATTTGCAGGATCTGGGGCGTTTGTATATTGGCGAGCATCCCGAGGAAATGATCGCCTGTGATCTCAAGCTGGAGATGGAGGCGATTCCGCTCTTGCGTGATGCTATCCAGTATTGCGAAAGCGTGCGCGACTATGTGACGCGCGAATTGCTAGACGATATTCTCGCCGCCGAAGAGGAGCATGTGGACTGGCTGGAGACGCAGCAGGATCTGATTGCCCGCGTCGGAGTACACAACTACCTGCAAAGCCAGATGGGCACCTGAAGAGCCCAGATAATAAAAAGCCGGCGCGAGCCAGCTTTTTATTGGCTTGTGCGCGCTTACAAAGCTGCGCTCGCGTCCGTGGGGAGTGGATCTTCTTTCTCTTCCCATGGCAGGGCTACTTTTTGCTGGTTGATCTTCAGGATGCCTCCCTGAAAGTCCAGCTTGGTGGAAACCTGCTTGCCATCGAACTTGATCAGCTTCTTGTCTGCCCATTCGGCCAATTGGGCATCCAGCAGACTCTTGGCCAGATCATCGATTTCGGCCATGTCCGGCTGGTCTTCTGCGCTGGCGTCAACGGTGAACAGAGTGCGTGCCTGTGCGACCACCATGGTTTCCAGTGCCGGTTTGGGCAGTGAGACATCGGCGTCGACAATAAAGCGGCTGATAAAGGTCAGCGGTGACTTAAGGTCGGTTTCCTGGAAGCCCTTGATCGCCATGGAGCCGGTCAGCGAGCTCATGCCGCTAGGCA
>NZ_RJTZ01000380.1:0-352 GCF_024343515.1 Aquitalea sp. S1-19
CCGGATAGGCACATCCTCACCGAACATGCGCACGCTCTCCGCGCCGGCCATTGGGCTGTTGAGATAGATGGGCACATCCGGAATCCGCTTTGCCTGCTTTAATCTGAACAGCAAAAGCAGCAAGGTTTGCGCCCGCTCCACGGCAAACGACGGGATCACCACCACCCCGCCGCGACGCACGGTGCGACAAACCACATCGGCCAGCAAGGCCTCGGTATCTTGTTTCGGGTGATGGCGATTGCCATAGGTCGACTCGACAAACAGGATGTCGCACTGGCTGACCGTATCCGGCTTGAAGGTAATCGGGTCGTTCGGCCGGCCCAGGTCGCCGGAAAACAGCAGTGTCTTGCCA
>NZ_RJTZ01000381.1:0-335 GCF_024343515.1 Aquitalea sp. S1-19
CGCTCCGACATCCACACCATCAATGTGTGGGATCCGGTCAACAAACGTGCGCAAGTGGTGCAGGGCTGGCAGCTGAAGGATGACGGGGTCAAGGATCGCGTATTCAAACAGAAAGGGTATACGGCTATCGGCATCATCGCCGGTGATGGTATCGTGGAAGAAAAACTGCGCACCCAAGTCAACGCCTTCCCGATTTCAACCCGCAAGCATTTGGCATGGGAGCTCAAGTTCCGCATGGGTGGCCGCAACCTTAGTACACCATGGCATAAGGCACCGGTGGGCGAATCCAGCGCGACCGTATGGCAGCTGAAAACACCAGGTTATGGACCGACTCT
>NZ_RJTZ01000382.1:0-322 GCF_024343515.1 Aquitalea sp. S1-19
ATGACCTACCCGCGCAACTTCAGCCATATCGGCATCACCGTCACCGACCTGGACGCCGCCGTCAAGTTCTACACCGAAGTGATGGGCTGGTACCTGATCATGCCGCCGACCACCATCACCGAAGACGACTCGGCCATCGGCGTGATGTGCAACGACGTGTTCGGCCCGGGCTGGGGCTCATTCCGCATCGCCCACCTGTCGACCGGCGACAGAATCGGCGTCGAAATATTTCAGTTTCCAAATAGCGTACGCCCCGAGAACAACTTCGAATACTGGAAGACCGGCGTGTTCCACTTTTGCGTGCAAGACCCGGACGTGGAAG
>NZ_RJTZ01000383.1:0-310 GCF_024343515.1 Aquitalea sp. S1-19
CCACCAGCGCGAAGCGTCCGGCAGCCCGCACTACCTGGCCAGGGGCATCCTTGGGTACATCGTCGGCCATGATGCTGTCCCGGCCTTCGCGGATGGCATCCAGTACGGCGGCGCGATCTTCTACCACGCGGTGCAGGAAAGCACGCCCAGCGTGGCCATAGTGGTTTGCCGCGCCGCGCTTGAATGCGATGGACAGGTCGGCACCCGATGGCTGGCCGGCCAGCGTGTCGAACAAGCCCAGGCCGCGACCGGCATCGGCAGCAATGTCGATCAGGCGTACTTCTTGCCCGGCACGGGCGTGCTTGCCGGC
>NZ_RJTZ01000039.1:0-26262 GCF_024343515.1 Aquitalea sp. S1-19
GGCGGCCAGCGTGCTCATGCCGGGCAAGGGCGCGGGACGAAAGTGCCATGCTTTGTGCCGCTTGTTGCGGACTGAACCCCAGCCAGTGGCGCAATAGATAGGCCTGCCGGTCTGCGTCCGGCAATAAGGCCAGCGCGGCATGGATGAGGGCAGGTGCTTCGCTGCTAGCCGGCCAGTGTGACTCCGGGGCTGGCGTGGCCAGCATTTCCAGCAGGATGGGCGCATCCGCATCCTGTAGTGCGGCTTGGCGCCATAGGCGGGCAGGGCGGCGGCAGGCTTGTGTCAGCGTGCGCTGGAATAACAGTGGCAGCTGCTCCGGCCTTGCCGCGCCATGGCGGGTGATGGTGAGCAGCATGGCGCGCGTCAGCGCCTGTCGGGCCGCCTGCGTGTCCGGCAGCACCAGCATGGCTTGATACAGGGCTTTGGGCATGGTCGAAACCAGAAAACCGGACAGTTGCTTGCGGGTAGCCATCAATAGTATGGAATAGGGGTAAGACGCTATCTTAACAAAGCGCAGTCCATCAGGGTATGAATGCAGCAAAGGCCGGTTTTTCCAGCGTGCTCATGCCTTGTGCGGCTGCACAAAAGCGCTTGACCGTGTTTTGGCAGATACGCTATGGTCATTAACTGCAACGGGACGCAATAGAGATAAGTAGAGGCCAAGATGCAAATATCGGGCGCGGAAATACTGGTCCGCAGCCTGCAGGAAGAAGGTGCCGAGTATATTTTCGGTTACCCCGGCGGCGCGGTTCTAGAAATATACGATGCCATCTTCAGGCAGAACCAGTTCAAGCATGTACTGGTGCGGCATGAGCAGGCAGCCATCCATGCGGCGGACGCATATTCGCGTTCCAGCGACAAGGTCGGCATTGCGCTGGTGACCTCCGGTCCCGGCGCGACCAATGCCGTGACCGGTATTGCGACCGCTTATATGGATTCGATTCCGCTGGTGGTGATTTCCGGCCAGGTCGCGACGCCGGCCATCGGCATGGATGCTTTCCAGGAAGTCGACATGGTGGGCATCACCCGCCCGTGCGTGAAGCACAACTTCCTGGTCAAGGACATCAAGGATCTGGCAGAGACGATCAAGAAGGCGTTTTATATCGCCAAGACCGGCCGCCCAGGTCCGGTGGTGGTGGATATTCCCAAGGATGTGACCCAGGCGCTCGCCGAATTCGCCTATCCGGACAGTGTGCATATCCGCTCCTATCTGCCGGTGACGCGCGGCCACCCCGGCCAGATCAAGAAGGCCGTCGGCCTGTTGATGGGCGCCAAGCGTCCATATATCTATGTGGGCGGGGGCGCGGTGCAAGGTGGCGCGGCAGCAGAAGTGACCGAGCTTGTGCGTTCGCTGGGCCTGCCGTGTACCAATACCCTGATGGGGCTGGGTGCCTATCCGGGCTCGGACCCGCAGTTTCTCGGCATGCTGGGCATGCATGGCACCTACGAAGCCAATATGGCGATGCAGAATTGCGACGTGCTGATTGCCATCGGTGCGCGTTTTGATGATCGCGTGATCAGCGTGCCCGAGCATTTCCTGTCATCCCCGAAAAAGATCGTGCATATCGACGTCGACCCCAGCTCGATCGCCAAGCGGGTCAAGGTGGATGTGCCTATCGTCGGTGACGTCAAGCATGTGCTCAAAGAGATGCTGGAGCTGATCCGCGCCTCCGGCGAGCGCCCGGACGCCGCTGCGCTTGCCGACTGGTGGCAGCAGATCGAGGCCTGGCGTTCTCGTGACTGCCTGCTGTACAAGCCGTCCAGCGAATTCATCAAGCCGCAGTCCGTGGTGCAGGCGCTCTATGAGATTACCGGTGGTAATGCCATCGTGACCTCCGACGTGGGCCAGCACCAGATGTGGGCGGCGCAGTACTACAAATTCGATAGACCCAAGCAGTGGCTGAACTCGGGTGGTCTTGGCACCATGGGCTTCGGCTTGCCGGCAGCCATGGGTGCGCAGCTGGCTAATCCGGATGCCACCGTCGCCTGTATTACCGGCGAAGGCTCGATCCAGATGAATATTCAGGAACTGTCGACCTGCAAGCAGTACCACACGCCGGTCAAGGTGATCTCGCTTAATAACCGTTATCTGGGCATGGTGCGCCAGTGGCAGGAATTCTTCTACGGCACGCGCTATTCCGAGTCGTATATGGATGCGCTGCCCGACTTCGTGAAGATTGCCGAGGCCTATGGCCACGTCGGCATGAAGATCGAGAGCCCGGCCGATGTCGAGCCGGCACTGCGCGAGGCCTTCAGTGCCAAGCTCAAAGAGCGGCTGGTGTTCATGGATTTCCGTACCGACCAGTCGGAAAACGTGTTCCCGATGATACGCAACGGCAAGGGGCTGGATCAGATGGATCTGCCGCCGCATATGCGCGAAGACGATGCGCCGCCGGCCAATCGTGACTACGGCAACCTGTGCTGAGCGGAGAGATCACCATGAAACACATTCTTTCCATTTTGCTGGAAAACGAAGCCGGTGCCTTGTCCCGCGTAGTGGGGCTGTTTTCGGCACGCGGCTACAACATTGACTCGTTGACGGTATCGACTACCGAAGACCCGACGCTGTCGCGCATGACCATTGTGACGCACGGGTCCGACGACGTGATCGAACAGATTACCAAGCAGCTCAACAAGCTGATCGAGGTAGTCAAGGTGATCGACCTGAACGAGTCCGAACACATCGAGCGCGAGCTGATGCTGATCAAGGTGCGCGCTACCGGCAAGGAGCGCGAGGAGATGAAGCGGATGGCGGATATTTTCCGTGGCCGCATTATCGACGTCACCGAAAAGACTTACACCATAGAACTGACTGGAACCACGGAAAAGCTCGGCGCCTTTATCGAGGCCATAGACCGTGCGGTGATTCTGGAAACGGTCAGAACCGGTGCCTCCGGCATCGGCCGTGGTGAACGCATTCTGAAGATTTAACGGAGTCCGGCAAGAAGCGCCGGGGGATAGTTGCCGGCGCTGCGGTTTCTCCATCCATAACATAACGACACAAGGAAAAACAAAATGAAGGTTTATTACGATAAAGACGCCGACCTCTCCATCATCAAAGACAAGCGCGTTGCCATCATCGGTTACGGCTCGCAGGGTCATGCCCATGCACAGAACCTGAAGGAGTCCGGTGTCGAGGTGGTGGTGGGTCTGCGCAAGGATGGCGCATCGTGGGCCAAGGCTGAAGCGGCCGGTCACAAGGTGAAAGAAGTCGCCGAAGCAGTGAAAAAGGCCGACGTGGTGATGATCTTGCTGCCGGACGAGAGCCAGCCTGACGTCTACGCCAAGGATATCGCCCCTAACCTGAAAAAAGGCGCGGCACTGGCCTTCGCTCACGGTTTCAACATCCATTACAACCAGATCGTACCGGCTGCCGATATCGACGTGATCATGGTTGCCCCTAAGGGCCCTGGCCACACCGTGCGTTCCGAGTATGTGAAGGGTGGCGGCGTACCGACCCTGATCGCCGTGTACCAGGACAACTCCGGCAAGGCGCGCGACATCGCCCTCTCTTACGCGGCAGCCAACGGCGGCACCAAGGGCGGCGTGATCGAGACCAACTTCCGCGAAGAGACCGAAACCGACCTGTTCGGCGAACAGGCCGTGCTGTGCGGTGGTGCCGTCGAGCTGGTGAAAGCCGGTTTCGAGACGCTGACCGAAGCCGGTTACGCCCCGGAAATGGCCTACTTCGAGTGCCTGCACGAGCTGAAGCTGATCGTCGACCTGATGTACGAAGGCGGCATCGCCAACATGAACTACTCGATCTCGAACAACGCCGAGTACGGCGAGTACGTGACCGGGCCGGAAGTGGTGACCTCCGCCACCAAGGAAGCGATGAAGAAGGCGCTGTACCGCATCCAGTCGGGCGAATACGCCAAGATGTTCATCCTCGAAGGCAAGACCAACTACCCATCGATGACCGCCCGTCGCCGTCTGAACGCCGATCATCCGATTGAAAAAGTGGGTGCCGAACTGCGCGCGATGATGCCGTGGATCGCCAAGAACAAGCTGGTTGACCAGTCCAAGAACTAAGCCTGTTTAGTGCATGAAAAAAGCCGGGATATTGTCCCGGCTTTTTTGCGTCTGGCGGCAGGTTTAATCCGCCATCGCCTCGCCCATGCGTACCGCCTTGGACGGCGCCCATTCGGGCTTGAATGCACACTGGCCTTCAGGGAATAGCAGCACCACGGTCGATCCCAGCAAGAAGCGGCCCATTTCCTCGCCTTTTTTCAGGCGGATATCCTGATCCCGGTAGTCCCAGTGGCGCACGTCCTTGCTGCGTGGCGGATTGACCACGCCATGCCATACGGTGGCCATGCTGCCGACGATGGTGGCGCCGACCAGTACCAGCACGAATTCACCCTCTGGGCCGTCGAATACGCATACCACGCGTTCGTTGCGGGCGAACAGCGCATCGACGCCGCGGGCGGTGGCCGGGTTGACCGAGAACAACTCGCCCGGCACATAGCTCATGGACAGCAGGCGGCCATCGCACGGCATATGGATGCGGTGGTAGTCGCGCGGGCTCAGATAGATGGTGGCGAACTGGCCATGCTCGAAGCGCTT
Organism: Aquitalea sp. S1-19; assembly: GCF_024343515.1. Classification (NCBI taxonomy): domain Bacteria; kingdom Pseudomonadati; phylum Pseudomonadota; class Betaproteobacteria; order Neisseriales; family Chromobacteriaceae; genus Aquitalea; species Aquitalea sp. S1-19. The sequence continues at coordinate 4,567 of NZ_RJTZ01000039.1, forward strand.
GGCCAGTGTGCTGTCGCCGGCGAGCAAGGCGGTGGTGCTATAAGACTTGCCCTTGGCCTGGAAGATCTGGCCGGATTCGATGCGGCCAAACTGGCTGATTGCGCCATCAACCGGACAGATGAGTGCGCTATCGGCCAGCGGGCGGACACCGGGCTTGAGCGCACGGGTAAAGAATTCGTTAAAGCTTGGATAGGCGGCAGGATCCGGCTGTGCTGCCTCGGCCATATTGACCTGGTAGCGGCTAATAAAGTCGCGGATCAGCTTCTGGGTCAGGCTGCCTGCTTGGCGGCTGGCAATAAAACCGGACAGGCGGGTGATGGCCAGCTTGGGTAGTACATGCTGCAGCAGCACGAATAGGCGCTCGGACAAGGGCAATCCCCAAAAGTCAAAAGGAATGAATTATATCCTATCTGCTTGTCCGGGGTGCCTGGCATGGCTTTCCGTACAGTTTCCTTGCATAAAAAAGACACAAAATCGGACTAAATGTCTAATTTTGCGTATTAGACACGTTTTTTTGCGGAAATTAAAAATTCTTTGGCATATTGTTTGACGTTGTGTCTTTTTTTTCCTAATCTATGACAAACAGTCAGCAGGAGAGCGCAATGCAGTTGGACATCGAACGATTGATCGCCGATTTCGGCGGTCCCGGGGTTATCGCCGAGGCCTTGAGTCTGGCTTTTCCGGATGAACCGGTGTCGCGGGCCGCAATCTATAAGTGGCGCGAGCGGGGCAGTTTGCCGCTGGCGCAACTGAACAAGCTGGCGCAGCTGGCAGCAAGCCAGGGCAGGAGATTTGACTACAGCGACTATCTGGTCGGCGTGAGGCTGACTGGCGGACAGAGGAGAGCATTCGATATGGGCGACCGTTTGATCGTTTTTGATACTACCTTGCGCGATGGTGAGCAGTCGCCGGGTGCATCCATGACCCGCGAAGAAAAGCTGCGCATTGCACGCCAGCTTGAGCGTCTGGGCGTAGATGTCATCGAGGCTGGCTTTGCAGCGGCCAGTGCCGGGGATGCCGAATCCATCCGCAGCATCGCCGAAGCCATTCGCGAGTCGACCGTGTGCTCGCTGGCGCGTGCCAATGAGCGTGACATCCGCGCCGCGGGCGAGGCGATTACGCCGGCCGCGCGTGGCCGCATCCACACCTTTATCGCCACCAGCCCCATCCATATGGAAAAGAAGCTGCGCATGAGCCCGGACGAGGTGATCGAGGCGGCGGTGAAGGCGGTGAAGCTGGCGCGCGAATATACCGATGACGTCGAATTCTCGGCCGAGGATGCGCTGCGCTCCGATCCGACTTTTCTTGCGCACATCTTTGGCGAGGTCATTGCGGCGGGTGCGTCCACCATCAATGTGCCCGATACCGTGGGCTATGCCGTACCGCGCGTGACCGAAGCCTTTTTCCGCGATCTGATCGGTGCCACGGTCGGTGGCCAGCGTGTCGTATGGTCGGCGCATTGCCACAACGATCTGGGCATGGCGGTGGCCAATAGCCTGGCAGCGGTGCTGGGCGGGGCGCGTCAGGTCGAGTGCACCATCAATGGTCTGGGCGAGCGTGCCGGCAATGCCGCGCTGGAAGAAATCGTCATGGCGGTCAAGACGCGGCGCGATGTCTTTAATCTGGAGACCCGTATCGATACCAGCCAGATCGTGCCAGCCTCGCGTCTGGTGTCGACCATTACCGGCTATCCGGTGCAGCCGAACAAGGCCATTGTCGGTGCCAATGCCTTCGCCCACGAGTCCGGCATCCATCAGGATGGCGTGCTCAAGCATCGTGAAACCTATGAAATCATGTCGGCCGAGTCGGTCGGCTGGAGCGCCAACCGCCTGACGCTGGGCAAGTTGTCCGGACGCAATGCCTTCAAGACCAAGCTTGCGGCGCTGGGCATCATTATCGATAGCGAAGAAGCGCTGAATGCCGCCTTCACCCGCTTTAAGGAACTGGCCGACAAGAAGCGCGAGATTTTCGACGAAGACCTGCATGCGCTGGTGTCGGATGAACTGGTTGCCATCGAGCAGGAAGACTACAAATTCGTCTCGCTGAAAGTCGCGACCGAAACCGGCGAGCCGCCGCTGGCATCCATCGTGTTCGCCCAGCATGGCGCCGAGCAGCGTGCCGAGTCCAGCGGTTCCGGCCCGGTTGATGCTGCCTTCAAGGCGATCGAGAGCGTGGTGAATAGCGGGGCGGAGCTTGAGCTGTATTCGGTCAATGCCATCACCAAGGGTACCGAATCGCAGGGCGAAGTGACGGTGCGTCTGGAAAAGGAAGGGCGCATCGTCAATGGTCAGGGCGCAGACACTGACATTATCGTTGCCAGCGCCAAAGCTTATCTGTCGGCGCTGAACAAGCTGTCGCACAAGGACGAGCGCCTGAAGGCACAAGGAGACGTTTGACCCTGCCCATTTTTTAATCCGGTACGCCGTTGCCAGACGCCGTGTGGTTCCAGACCATTTCCGTCCCGTTGCAAGTTCGGATAACACGGTGTTTAGCGCGGCAAGCCACAAGGTTTCATTACACCCTTTTGATTGAAACCCCAGGCCCACAAGGCCGCCCCACAAGCACACCGGCTCATAAGGCGCGGACGCAAGACAAGCCGACCCAGGAGGTCGGCCTTGTCGCGTCGGTTAATGGGGGCTAGCTCAGGATAATGCCGCTTTTTTTGCCGGCATTTTTGCTGCGACGGCGCGTGATAGCCGCCATCAGTCCCAGCCCGGCCAGCATCATGGCGTACGTTTCCGGTTCGGGAACTTGTGCCGCGAGTACATAATCCTGATAGTTGCCATTGGTCAGCTTTTGGGTTGACCAGGTGATTTTGGATGCATCCAGACTCTTGGCTTCAGCCAGCCACTGGTTCGCACTCTGGTAGGCCGATTGGTGGGTGCTAGACAAATTGGCGGCACCAAACTGGCCGGAAGTCCACGGTGCATACTTGACCTGGAAATTGTCTTTGGCTTCATTGACGATTTCCCATACGGCCAGCTGGAAGGCAAGGCCAGATGTCAGGTTGGTCACCTTGTGGTTGGCGACGGTATATAGCCGGTTGAGCATGTCGCCATCGGCAGGCGAGAAGCTGGCCAGCGAGTAGTTTTGAGCGGCCCAGCTTAGCGGCTGGTTCAGCTCGACACAGTAGGTCGAGAACGACTTGCCATCCAGCGTGCCTTTTAGAGTGCCGGCACCGACATTTTGCCAGCTCCAGCCAGCGTTGCTGGTGATGGAGGCGTTGGCGAGCGGAGTCTTGCTCTGATCCAGATCCAGTGTCATGACATTGGCCTGAGCTGCCAATGGCAGACAGAGCATGACGATAGCGCCGGCTTTAAAGAGATGTTTCATGGGCTTCTCCTGCTGCAATTTTTATGGCTTAAGATTGTGTGGGGACTGAACACCTCTTCAGGTATCCCCGCTGCTTATATCTAGCCGGTCGTTTTTGTTTAGTCAAAATATGTTTAAATTGATTAAATGGTTGTGTTTGTCGTGCCATTATTTGGATAGCAGATGGTGACGGTTTGTTCGTAACCGTATTGAAGTAATTTTTAGCATATGTAATGGCTCTGACATTACATGCGCACGCAGTGCTACAATGGCGCGCATTTTCATGCACCCGCCTCCTTCACACCATGCAGCTACTCAAAGATAAAATCCTCAGCGATGGCCGTCTGCTCGACGGTTATGTACTCAAGGTCGACAATTTTCTCAATCACCAGCTGGATGTGGCTTTGCTGGATGCGATGGGCGCCGAGTTTGCCCGCCGCTTTGCCGGGGTTAAGGTTGACAAGATCCTGACGGTTGAAGCCTCGGGGATTGCGGTCGCAGTGATGGCTGCACGTCATTTCGGCAATGTGCCGGTGGTGTTTGCCAAGAAGACCGAGAGCCTGACGCTGGATCAGGATGCCTACGAGAGTGATGTCTACTCGTTTACCAAGCAGAAGACTTATCGCGTGCGTGTCTCGCGTCGTTATCTCGCGCCGGGCGAGAAAGTGCTGGTGCTGGATGACTTCCTGGCCAACGGTCATGCCGCCTGCGGTCTGATCGATATTGTGCGTCAGGCACAGGGCGAGGTGGTGGGCGTAGGCATCGTGATCGAGAAGGGCTTCCAGAGCGGGCGCAAACTGATCGAAGAAGCGGGCGTGTCGCGGGTCGAGTCGCTGGCTATTTTGAGCAGCATTGCGGATGGCAAGATCGCATTCGCCTGAGTCTCTCCCGGATACCTGACTGTGCGCCTGATATGGGCCTGTCGCTGCTGCGGCAGGCCCATTTTACTTTTCCCTGTGTTTTTAATGCGTAAAGCATTGCTTGTCTGCGCCAAATCAAAAAAAAATCCGGCTATTACCATAGGATGGCGAGCAATGCGCGTATTGGATGCAAGTGGTATCTATTTGTAATAAAGGGAAGTCAATAATGATAGGGCTAGAATTAGCAATCGTGCTGGGCGCCATTTTTCTGGGTGCCAGGCTGGGCGGGATAGGCATCGGTTTTGCCGGTGGATTGGGGGTGGTGGCTCTGGCCGTGCTGGGCGTTGCGCCGGGGAATATCCCGTGGGATGTGATCCTGATCATTATGTCGGTGATTGCCGCCATTGCGGCCATGCAGGTTGCCGGCGGTATGGATTATCTGGTGGGGCAGGCGGAAAAGCTGCTGCGCAAGCATCCGAAGTACATCACCTATCTTGCGCCTATGGTGACCTACTCTATGACGCTGATGGCCGGTACCGGCCACACCGCATTTTCCACCTTGCCGGTGATTGCCGAAGTGGCGAAAGAGCAGGGCATACGGCCGTCGCGCCCATTGTCCATTTCGGTGGTGTCTTCGCAGATTGCGATTACCGCCTCGCCCATTTCGGCGGCGGTGATATTTGTCTCCGGCATTCTCGAGCCGCTGGGCGTGGGGTATTTGCAGTTGCTGGCGATCACGATACCGACTTCGCTGGCCGCCGTGTTGCTGACCTCGGTGGTGGCCAATCGTCTGGGTTGCGAACTCAAGGATGACCCGGTCTATCAGGAGCGCCTGGCCAAGGGGCAGGTGACGATACGTGGTGGGCAGAAACTGGAAATCCTGCCGCACGCCAAGCTGTCGGTCGGCCTGTTTCTGATCGCCATTGTGGCGGTGATGCTGTACGCAACGGCTATTTCGCCGACCGTGGGCCTGATCGAAAAACCGGTGATGCCGCGTAACGATGCGATTATGGCGATCATGCTGTCGGCTGCAACCGTGATTACCCTGCTGTGCAAGGTGGATACCGGCAAGGTACTCAATGCGGCAACCTTCAAGTCCGGCATGTCGGCCTGTGTCTGCGTGATGGGTGTGGCCTGGCTGGGAGACACTTTTGTTGCCGCTCATATCGACGGCATCAAGGAAACCGCCAGTACCTTGCTCGACAACTACCCGTGGATGCTGGCCGTGGTGCTGTTCTTTGCATCCATGCTGCTTTATTCGCAAGCCGCCACCGCCAAGGCCTTGCTGCCTGCCGCCCTGTTGCTTGGGGTCAGCCCGCTGACGGTGATTGCCTCGTTTGCGGCGGTGTCGGCGCTGTTTGTGCTGCCGACTTACCCTACGCTACTGGCGGCGGTGGAAATGGATGAAACCGGCTCGACCCGCATCGGCAAGGCTGTGTTCAACCATCCGTTTATTATTCCGGGTGTGCTGGCTATCAGTTTGTCGGTATTGTTCGGCTTCTTGCTGGGTGGACTTGTGCTGTAAGCGACGGCCCCGCAAACAAAAAGGCACCCGAAGGGTGCCTTTTTTACGTCTATGGCCGGGGCTCAGGGCATATTGGCGGTAAACACGCGGTTGCCGCCGACGGTACCGATGAAGGGGGCGCCGGCATTTTCGGCCGAGGGTATGACGCCGCTCATGGTGGCGGCTTTACCGCTGGCGGTGGTGCCCTGGCAAACCAGCGTATTGGTATTGCCGGCGTTCTCGCAAGCCAGCGGGCCGGCCAGCGGGTGACCGGCATCGGCAAACCATTGCGCGCCGTAGGCGGCGACATTATTGCGCACGGTCGGCGCCATCATGGTCTGGCAGGCGGAGAGCAGCAGGGTAAGCAGCAGCAGGCTGGTCAGGCGGGAGGTTTTTTTCATGTTGAACTCCATGGCAGGATGAATGGGCCACCCCTGGACGGAGTGGCTACCGTTTCATTTTATGTTAAGCGCAATGCAGCATCGGTAATTCTTGCACACACCGGATTCTGTCCTAGCATCAGTGAATCAACCGTCATTTTAAAGGTTGTGTTTGCATCCATTAGGCCTGATTGGGCCGGGGTTTATGCTGAGGGGACATCATGCTGCCATTGCGCCTAGCCTTGATCGTGTCTGCGCTGTTGCCGGGCGTGGTGCTGGCGGCCGAGCTTAACTTGCAGCCGCCGGTGACCAGCGTGGCGCGCAGTATTTATGATCTGCATACGCTGCTGCTGTATATCACGGTTGCCATCGTCGTCATCGTCTTTAGCGTGATGTTTTACGCCATCATCCGCCACCGCAAGTCAGCGGGGCGCAGTGCCAAGCAATTCCACGAAAACACCACGGTCGAGATTATCTGGACCGCCATCCCGCTGCTGATTCTGGTTGGTATGGCGTGGCCTGCCACGCAAGCCATTCTGGCGCAAAAAAGCACGCGCGGCGAAGACATGACGGTCAAGGTGACCGGCTATCAGTGGAAATGGCAGTACGACTATCTGGATGATGGCGTGGCTTTTATGAGCCATCTGACTACGCCGCGCGACGGTACGCTCAAGACTGCCGGCGGGCCGTATTTGCTGGAAGTCGATGAGCCCCTGGTGGTGCCGACCGGCAAGAAGGTCAGGCTGCTGCTGACCGCCAATGATGTGATCCATTCATGGTGGGTGCCGGCACTGGGGGTGAAGCAGGATGCCATTCCCGGTTATGTGCGTGACACCTGGTTTAAGGTCGATACACCCGGCATCTATCGCGGCCAGTGTGCCGAGCTATGCGGCAAGGATCATGGCTTCATGCCCATTGTGGTCGATGCGCGCAGCCCGGAAGACTACCAGCAGTGGCTGGCGGCGAAAAAAGTAGCGGCCGCGGCCAAGGCGGAAGATCCGAACAAGGTCTGGACCTTGCCGGATCTGATGGCACGCGGCGAGAAGGTCTATCAGCAGAACTGTGTCGCCTGCCATCAGGCCAATGGTGCTGGTGTGCCCGGTACTTTCCCCGCGCTCGCCGGCTCGAAAATGGCCACCACCGACAAGCCCGGCCATATCGATATGGTGCTGAACGGCAGCAAGAAAAATGCGGCGATGGCGGCCTGGGGCAAGCAGTTGTCCGATACCGAGATCGCGGCGGTCATCAGCTACGAGCGCAATGCCTGGGGGAATAACACCGGCGACGCGGTTCAGCCCAAAGATATCAAGGCCGCGCGCGGCGGCAAGGCTTAAGGAGGCAGTATGAATATCGCCGATGGCACCCAGGTCGCCTCCCATATCCAGCATGACAAACCGCGCGGCCTTGCCCGCTGGCTATTCGCCACCAACCACAAAGATATCGGCACGCTATATCTGTGGTTTTCCTTCGCCATGTTCATCTCCGGCGGGGTGATGGCACTGGGCATACGCGCCGAGCTGTTCAGTCCGGGGCTGCAGTTCTGGCAGCCCGAGCTATTCAACCAGCTCACCACCCTGCACGGCCTGGTGATGGTGTTCGGTGCCATCATGCCGGCCTTCACCGGCCTCGCTAACTGGATGCTGCCCTTGATGATAGGCGCGCCGGATATGGCGTTTGCGCGCATGAACAACTGGAGCTTCTGGCTGCTACCGCCGGCGGCGCTCTTGCTGATGATCTCGTTCTGGGTACCCGGCGGCGCGGCCGCCGCCGGCTGGACGCTGTACGCACCGTTGTCGACCCAGGGAGGGATGGGTACCGACCTGACCATCTTCGCCATCCACATCCTCGGGGTGAGTTCGATCATGGGCGCGATCAATATCGTGGTCACCGTACTCAACCTGCGCGCGCCGGGCATGACGCTGATGAAGATGCCGATGTTCGCCTGGGCCAGCCTGATCACCGCCTACCTGATTATCGCGGTGATGCCGGTGCTGGCCGGGGTGGTGACCATGGTGCTGACCGACCGCCACTTCGGCACCCACTTCTTTAATGCCGCCGGTGGTGGCGACCCGGTGATGTACCAGCATATCTTCTGGTTCTTCGGCCACCCCGAGGTCTACATCATGGCCTTGCCGGCGTTCGGCATCGTCAGCCAGGTGATTCCGACCTTCGCCCGCAAGCCGCTATTCGGCTATACGTCGATGGTGTACGCCACCTCCAGCATCGCCATCCTCAGCTTTATGGTGTGGGCACACCATATGTTTACTACCGGCATGCCGGCCACCGCCCAGCTGTTCTTTATGTACGCGACCATGCTGATTGCGGTGCCGACCGGGGTGAAAGTGTTCAACTGGGTGGCGACCATGTGGGAAGGGGCGATGACCTTCGAAACGCCGATGCTGTTCGCCATCGGTTTCGTGATGCTGTTCACCATAGGCGGCCTGTCCGGCGTGATCCTGTCGGTGGCGGCGGTCGATATCCAGTTGCAGGATACCTATTACGTGGTGGCACATTTCCACTATGTACTGGTGGCCGGTGCGCTGTTCAGTCTGTTCTCCGCTGTTTATTACTGGTTTCCCAAGATGACCGGCAAGATGTATTCGGAGAAGCTGGGCCAGTTGCATTTCTGGTGGTCGCTGGTGTGGTTCAACATCACCTTTTTCCCCATGCACTTTCTGGGTCTGGCCGGCATGCCGCGCCGCATTCCCGATTACGCCTTGCAGTTCACCGACTTTAACGCCATCGCCAGCGTCGGCGCCTTTATGTTCGGTTTCGGCCAGCTGATCTTCTTCTACAACATGGTGCGCTCCATCCGCCATGGTCAGCCTGCACCGCAAAAGCCATGGGAAGGCGGCAATACGCTGGAGTGGGCGATCGCCACGCCAGCGCCGTATCACAGTTTTGTGGTCGCGCCGCAGCTGGAGGTGGGTGACAACGGCGTGATTCTTGAGATGAAGGGCGGCGAGCACCATTGAGGGTGAGAGCCATGCGCGACAACCGCATCCTGCTGAAAAAGCTGCTGCTGATTGCCTGCCTGATGTTCGGCTTTGCCTGGGCGCTGATTCCCATGTACCGGGTGATCTGCGAGGTAACCGGCATCAACCGCGTGGTCAAGGCCGATGCGGCACCGGCCGGCGGCAGCAGTATCGCGCCGGGCGTGCCGGTCAAGCTGGTATTCGATGCCAATGTTCAGCCCGGCTTGCCGTGGCAGGTCAAGCCCTTGGTGCGCAGCATGATGGCGCGTACCGGCGAGTTTGTCCGCGTCGACTACGAAATCACCAATGCCAGCAACCGGCGTGTGGTCGGCCAGGCCATTCCGCGCTATCTGCCGGCCGCCGCCGGGCCTTATGTGCATAAGCTCGACTGTTTTTGCTTCAAGGAACAGGCTTTTGCGCCGGGCGAGACGCGGCGCTTTCCGGTGGTGTTCGTGGTGTCGCGTGAATTGCCGGCCGAGCTGAGCGAGTTGACGCTGGCCTACACCGTGTTCGATGTGCCGGGCAAGGTGGCGCCATGAGACTGTGGGCAGCGCTGCGGGCGGTGCTGTCGGCCTTTGGCGGGGTGAGAAAAAGGCAGGCAGCCGAGTCTGACCGGCGCTTGAAACCGTACGAAATCATTGCCGCCGCCTTATTGCTGGCGCTGCTGCTGATCGTATTTTTACTGTGGGTTGTGCGCCGGGTGACACATGGCGCGGGAGGCTGAGATGCAAGGACATGGCACAGCGGCAGGCGAAGAATCGGCCGCGCAGCAAACACGCTATTTTGTTCCGCCGCCATCGCGCTGGCCGCTGGTCGGTGCGGTGGCCTTGTTCTGCATCGGACTAGGGGCGGCATTTGCGCTGAACGGCATGTTGCTGGGGCCGCTGTCGCTGGGCGCCGGGGTCGCCATCCTGGTGTGGATGCTGGTGGGCTGGTTTCGCGATGTGATACGCGAGAGTCGTGCCGGCAGCTATCGCGCGCGCGAAGACATGTCGTTCCGCTGGGGCATGGGCTGGTTCATCTTTTCCGAAGTCATGTTTTTTGCCGCCTTCTTCGGCGCGCTCTACTACGTGCGTGTGATTGCGCTGCCCGAACTGGGGGACGAGACGCACAAATTGCTATGGCCCGATTTCAATCCGGCCTGGCCCTTGCAGACCGCGCCCGGCATTGATGCCGTTTACCAGGCAATGGGCGCATGGGGTCTGCCGGCCATCAATACCGCCATTTTGTTGAGCTCGGGCGGCACGCTGACCTGGGCGCACTGGGGCATGATCGAAGGCAAACGTAGCCAGCTGGCCTGGGGGCTGGGCATCACCGTGTTGCTGGGCTGTCTGTTCCTGAGCCTGCAAGCCTATGAGTACCACCATGCCCTGAGCGAGCTGGGGCTGTCCTTCGCCTCCGGCGCCTACGGCATGACCTTTTACATGATGACCGGCTTTCACGGCATGCATGTTCTGGTCGGGACGCTGATTCTGGCGGTGATTTGGGTGCGCGTGTTGCGCGGCCATTTCAGCGAGCACAACCACTTTGCCTTCGAAGCCGCCGCCTGGTACTGGCACTTTGTTGATGTGGTGTGGCTGCTGCTGTTTGTATTTGTGTATTGGTTGTGAGTAGAGAGGGGGAGGGTTAATGGCTTCCCCACCCGCCTGACAGACGCGAGGCTATCAGCAGCAGAAACAGGCCGATGGATAGCGCAATGCGCAAGGTGAGGGCGCGTACCGTACGTGTACGGTCAGCGTCAGGACGCAGCAGGCCAAAGAGCGCGGAAAACAGTGCAAGCAGGATGGCCAGCAAGGCAAGGACGATAAGGATTTTCATGAGGTTTGCGCCCAAGAGTCTGTCTTTGAAGACTAGTGTCATTATCGGCTGCTGTCTGCTGCCGTTTGTGCTCAGCCTGTGGCAGTGGCAGCGCGGTGTCACACGCAGTGCCGAGCTGGCTGCCGTCGAAGCGGCGGCCTTGCAGTCGCCGCAGGCCATGACGACGGCGGATCGGGTGGCCGCACCGGATAGGCGCCGGGTCCGGGTCGAGGGAAGGGTGTCGGGCGATGTTTTGCTATGGCAGGGCACGGGTTTGGGCGGACGTCCGGATTACCGCGTATGGCTGCCACTGAGCCTGAGCGATGGCAGCATGGTGATGGTGGATGCGGGACGCATTGCGCCCGATGGCCGCTTACCCGTGCTGCCGCATCGCTTGAGTGGCCATGGCCGCTGGCAGCCATGGCCACAGCTGCTGACCCTGTCCGGTGCGCGACTGGGGCACAAAGGCGTGGTCGATGCGCCTTCGCGCGAGGTGCTGGTGTCCCGTTATGGCGCAAGCCTGCGTGCCGGTGTGGTGGTGCTGGAAGTCCCGCTGGCCGGTTTGCTGGCTTCGCCATTCAAGCCGGCATTCGACCCGCAGCGCCATTTTGCCTATGCCTTGCAATGGCTGTTGCTGGGCTTGTTGTTACTGGCGTCGGCCTGGCGTTTGCTTAAACCCGGCAGGCGATCGCATACGCTGGCGATGGAGGAAGTGCAATGAAAGCGCGTAGCAAGTTGTGGCTGATTCTGGGCGTGTGTGTGGCGCCGGTATTGGCGTCCACGCTGACTTATTTTGCCGCCCCGCCTGACGGCGGCAAGAGCTACGGCACATTGTTGGCCACGCAGACACTGGCTGTCAGCCGGCAAGCGCTCTGGCCCAAGGGCAAGTGGGTGCTGCTCAATGCCGCGCGTGCGCCCTGTGATGCCGAATGCACTCGCCAGCGTTTCAATCTCGGCCAGATTCAACTGGCGCAGGGCGAGGCGGGCGAGAGGCTGGTGTCCTTGACGCTGTTTGATGCCTTCTCGCCGGTTGATACCAGTCAGGTAACGACGCTGATCGGGCGCGAGCCGGCCTTGCTGCCCGGCCTGACCCTGGTCGATCCCTTGGGTAATCAGGTGCTCAATTATCCGCCGGGAGCGGAACCGACCCGCATCATCCGTGAGGTGGCCAAGATCATGAAAACCAATAACGGTCTGGGCTGAGCGGGCGCTGGCGACGTATCGATACCGGGAGAGGGGGAAGCATGAAACCATTACCGCGCAGCATCCATCACCTGCTGATGCTGGCTTTGCTGATTGCCTGCGTCGTGGTGCCCTTGGGCGCTTTTGTCCGCCTGTCCGATGCCGGGCTGGGGTGTCCGGACTGGCCGGGTTGTTATGGCCAGCTGTCGCCGGCCCATGCGCGGGATGTGATTGTCGACATTTACAGCGCAGACCCATATGGGCCGGTCAGCATGGCCAAGGCATGGAAGGAAATGATACACCGCTATCTGGCCGCAGGCCTGGGCGGGGTCATTCTGCTGCTATGTATCACCGCCTGGCGGCGCCGGCTGTCGCTTTCCAGCCGCATGATCAGCACGCTCTTGCTACTGGCCGTGGTGGTGCAGGGCTTGCTTGGCATGTGGACGGTCACCTTGCTGCTCAAGCCGGTGATCGTGTCCTTGCATCTGATAGGCGGCATGCTGATTGTGGCCATGCTGGCGGCGCTGGCCAGCCAGCGCTTTTTGCCGGCGCATGGGGCGGCATTGTGGCAGCGGGTTTTGGCATGGGCGCTGGTCGTGGCGCTGATCGCGCAAATCCTGCTGGGGGGCTGGGTCTCGTCCAATTATGCCGCACTGGCCTGTGAGGGCTTTCCGCAGTGCAACGGGCAGTGGCAGCCGGCTGAAATGCGTTTTGATCATGCTTTCCATCTGACGCGCGAGCTGGGCATGGCCCCCGATGGCGGCTTGCTGTCGTTCGGCCACTTGGTCGCCATCCACTGGGTACACCGAATCGGGGCGGTGCTGGTATCGGCTTTATTGCTGTTGCTGGTGTGGTGCGGACGCCATCAGGCTGACTGGCAGGGGCAGCGCCGCGTTTTATTGCTGTTGTGGTTGCTGCAAATTGCCCTTGGCGTGGCCAATGTCTTGCTGGGTCTTCCCCTGGCACTGGCCGTGGCGCACAACGCCGGCGCCATGTTGTTGCTGGCCTGCGCCTTGGCGCTGGCGCTGCGTTTCACTTCGCCACTATCTGCCGCCGTTGCCGTGCGCGCGCGCCGTTTTGCCCGACTGTCCGGAGAGCAAGCATGACGACACAAATCCTGAACCCTGTCCGCCCTTCCGCCCGCCAGCTCTGGCGTCTGGCCAAGCCGCGCGTGGTGTTGCTGATTGTGTTCTGCGCCGTGATCGGCATGCTGCTGGCGAGTCCCGGTGTGCCCGACATGGCGCTGATGGTGCCGGCAACGCTGGGCATCGCGCTGGTGGCCGGGGCGGCGGCGATGATTAATTGTCTGGTTGAGCGTGGCCTGGATGCGCGCATGCGCCGCACGGCCAGCCGCGCCACGGCTCGCGGCGATGCGGGCGTGGCGCTGACACTGGTCGTTGCATTGACGGCCGGCGGTTTCGGCATGGCCTTGCTGGTGGCTTTTGTCAATGCGCTGACGGCGTGGCTGACGCTGGCGACTTTTGTCGGCTACGCTATTATCTATACCCTGCTGCTCAAGCCCAATACCCCGCAGAATATCGTGATCGGCGGCGCCAGTGGAGCTATGCCGCCGCTGCTTGGCTGGGCCGCGGTGACGGGCGAAGTCAGCGCGATGGCCATGGTGTTGTTTCTGATTATCTATGCCTGGACGCCGCCGCACTTCTGGGCGCTGGCGCTATACCGGCGCGAGGAGTACCGCAGCGCCGGCCTGCCCATGCTGCCGCTCACCCACGGCGAGCGCTTCACCACCTTGACCATGCTGCTGTACTGCATCTTGCTGGCCGCCATTTCGCTATTGCCGGTGGCGCTGGGGGCGAGCGGTCTGCTGTATCTGCTGGCGGCACTGGGGCTGAATGCTTATTTCATCGGGCTTGCCGCCCGTCTGCATCACAAGTATGCTGATGAACTTGCTCGGCGCATGTTTCGCGGGTCGATCTGGTATCTGACCTGGCTGTTTGCGGCGCTGATGTTCGATCACTACTGGCGGATACCCCTGTCCTGATGCTGCGCCGCGTGCTGTTCTGTTGTTGTCTGCTGGCCTTGATGGCATGTACGCCGCAGAGCGCCGCGCCCGCATTCAAGGGCAGCGATATCAGCGGTGTCGCTTTTGGCGGCAATTTCACCCTGACAAATCAGCAGGGAAAGACAGTGTCGCTGGCGGATTTTCGCGGCAAGGCGGTGGCGCTGTTTTTCGGTTACACCCATTGTCCGGATGTCTGTCCGACCACCTTGCTGGAGTATGCGCAGGCCATGAAGGCGCTGGGGCCACAGGCGGACCGGGTGCAGGTCTTGTTTGTGTCGCTGGATCCCGCGCGCGATACCCCGGCAGTACTGGCCGCTTATGTGCCGCATTTCGACCGGCGTTTTATCGGCTTGACCGGTAGCCAGACGCAGGTCGATCGGGTCGCGACCCAATTCAAGGTGGTGGCACAAAAGGTGGCGACAGAAGGCGGCGGCTATACGCTGGACCATAGCGCCGGCTCTTACCTGTTCGATGGTGCCGGCAACTTGCGGGTGTATCAGGCATATGGCACGCCATCGGCTGCGCTAGTTCATGATATTCGGGAGCTGTTGCGGTAGACTGTGCCGATTGATGTCATGTATGTATCAGGATAAGCCCAGTGAGTACAGATTCTCCCAATAATGTGCCCCGTGAACCCGGTTCGCTGGATCTGGCTCAATTTACCCTTACGACCCGGCTGGAAATTGCCCACCATCTGAAAACGATCGCCTTGTCCGGTGCGATGGCGACTTTGTTCGCCAACCACGGCAAGACTTTTGTACTGACCCGTTTGCTGGATGTCGATCTGGATGCCGGCCGTCTGGTGTTCGACTGGGGTGGCAACGAAGAAGCCAACCGCCAGTTGCTGGCCAGCGAGCGCAATGTGTTTGTCTGCGCTCCCGAAGGCGTAAAGACCCAATGTGTGCTGGGCCCGGTACTCCGTATCGAGCATGAGGGGCGCACGGCGCTGGCCGCCGATTTGCCTGAGGCGGTCGTTAAATTGCAGCGTCGCGAGTGTTTCCGCATCCAGACACCGCGGGTCAATCCCTTGTTATGCCGTATTGGCGACTACCCTGGTGCCGCACTGGAACTTGCCCTGTCCGATATCAGCCTGGGGGGCATGGCCTTATTGCTGCCGCAGTCTGGTCTGGCCGGTTTTTCCGTCGGTGATGCTTACCGCGATTGCCATATCGAGCTTAAGCCTTTTGGCGTGCTGGATGTGGCATTCGAGGTGCGTTATAGCCAGACCCAACTGCAGCGTAATGATGTAGAAGTTACCCGTGTTGGCTGCCAGTTCCTGAATATGACTTCGGCGCGCGAAAACCTGGTGCAGCGCTATATCGCCACGCTGGAACGCGAGCGCCGCGCCTTGTCACTCTGATTCTTATTAGAAGTAACGATCATGAAACTGACCATTGCCCTGTCCAAGGGACGTATTTTCGAAGAAACCCTGCCCTTGTTGGCGGCGGCCGGCATTGTGCCGGCCGAGGATCCCGAGTCGTCGCGCAAGCTGGTGATCGACACCAACCACGAACATGTCAAGCTGGTGATCGTGCGCGCCTCCGATGTGCCGACCTATGTGCAATATGGGGCAGCGGATCTGGGCATTGCCGGGCGCGATGTGCTGATCGAGCACGGGGGCGATGGTCTGTATCAGCCGCTGGACTTGAATATTGCGCGCTGCAAAATGATGGTTGCGGTGTCGAACGACTTCGACTACGAGGCTGCGGTCAAGCACGGCGCACGCCTCAAGATTGCCACCAAGTATCCGCAAATCGCACGCGAGCACTTTGCGCGCAAGGGCGTGCACGTCGACATTATCAAGCTGTACGGTTCAATGGAACTGGCCCCTCTGGTCGGGCTGGCTGACGCCATCGTCGATCTGGTCTCGACCGGCAATACGCTGAAAGCCAATAATCTGCTTGCGGTCGAGCACATCCTCGATATCAGCTCGCGGCTGGTGGTGAATCAGGCGGCGCTCAAGCTGAAATATTCGACCATACAGCCGGTGCTGGATGCGTTTGCATCGGCCGTACCGGCCTGAGGGGGACGCATGCAAAAACTGAATAGTACCGAGTCTGGCTTTGCAGCCAAGCTGGCCGCACTGCTGGCCTTCGAGACCGCGCAGGACCCCGAGGTCGATGCCCGTGTCGCCGCCATCTGCGAGGATGTCAAAACCCGTGGCGATGCGGCGCTGGTCGAATACACCAATCGTTTCGACCGCATGCAGGCTACGTCCATGGCCGAGCTGACCCTGACGCGCGCCGAGCTGGAAGCGGCTTTTTTGCGTCTGCCGGATGCACAGCGCGAGGCCCTCACCGCAGCGGCGGCGAGAGTGACGCGCTACCACGAAAAGCAGCGGGCGCAGTCGTGGAGCTATGAAGACGAAGACGGCACGCTGCTGGGACAGCAGGTGAGCGCGCTGGACCGGGTCGGCATTTATGTGCCTGGTGGCAAGGCCTGTTATCCGAGCTCGGTGCTGATGAATGCCTTGCCGGCCAAGGTGGCCGGGGTTGGTGAAATCCTGATGGTGGTGCCGACGCCGGCCGGTGAAAAAAATGATCTGGTGCTGGCGGCGGCTTTTATCGCCGGCGTCGATCAGGTGTTTACCGTGGGGGGGGCTCAGGCTGTCGCCGCGCTGGCTTACGGCACCGAAACCATCACTCAGGTAGACAAGATCACCGGCCCGGGCAATGCCTATGTTGCCGCCGCCAAGCGCCGCGTATTCGGCGTGGTCGGCATCGATATGGTGGCAGGTCCGTCCGAGATTCTGGTGATCTGCGACGGCACAACCGATCCTGACTGGATCGCCATGGACCTCTTTAGCCAGGCCGAACACGACGAGATCGCCCAAGCTATTTTGTTGTGCCCGGACGCGGCCTATATCGCGGCGGTCGAAGCCAGCATCGCGAAGCTGCTGCCTATGATGCCAAGGCGCGCCATTATCGAAGCCAGCCTGAGCAACCGTGGCGCGCTGGTGCAGGTGAGCGATTTGGCCGAGGCCTGCCGCATCGCCAACTATATCGCCCCCGAGCATCTGGAATTGTCGGTGGCCGAGCCAGAAGCCTGGCTGCCAGCGCTCAAACACGCCGGCGCGATCTTTATGGGGCGTTTTACTTCCGAGAGCCTGGGCGACTATTGTGCCGGCCCCAACCATGTCTTGCCGACCAGTCGTACCGCACGTTTTGCCAGCCCCTTGGGTGTCTACGATTTCCAGAAACGCAGCAGCCTGATCCGCGTCTCGCGTGCGGGCGCGCAGCAACTGGGGCAGATTGCCAGCGTGCTGGCCCATGGCGAGGGGCTTACCGCCCATGCGCGCGCGGCTGAGATGAGGATGGAGAGCAAGGCGTAGTACTCGCGCTCTATGTCATATCGCGATACGATATGGACATAACAAGGCCCGTTCAGCGATGACGGGTCGAAACTCAAGATCGAGATGAAATTGTCAGTACAACAATGGATCAGGCCGGAAATTGCCGCGCTGCAGGCTTATCATGTCGCGGATGCAAGCGGTATGGTGAAGCTGGATGCGATGGAAAACCCGTTTCCTTTGCCGCCGGCCTTGCAGGAAGAACTGGGTGCACGCCTTGGCCGTGTTGCCATCAACCGCTACCCCGACCCGGCCGGTGCCGGCCTCAAGCCACGGCTTAAGGCTGCGTTTGCCATCCCCGACCCGGCCGAGGTCTTGCTGGGTAATGGTTCGGATGAGCTGATTACTCTGATTACGCAGACGCTGGCCCGTCCGGGTGCCAAACTGCTGGCGCTTGAGCCATCGTTCGTGATGTACCGCATGAACGCCATCCTGTCCGGCATGGACTATGTCGGCGTGCCCTTGAATGCCGACTTCAGTCTGAATCTGGACGCGACGCTGGCGGCCATTGCAGAGCATCAGCCGGCAGTGGTGTTTATCTCTTACCCCAATAATCCGACCGGCAACCGCTATCCGCGTGCTGCGGTCGAGGCCATTATTGCGGCGGCGCCGGGTCTGGTCGTGGTCGACGAGGCCTATCAGGCTTTTGCCGACGACAGCTTGATGGCTCAGGCCGGCACCGTGCCGAATCTGCTGGTATTGCGCACCGTATCCAAAGTGGGCCTGGCCGGCATCCGCCTGGGTTACGCTGCCGGCCATCCCGCATGGCTGGCTGAAATCGACAAGGTGCGCCCGCCTTACAATATCAATGTGCTGACGCAGGAAGCCGCACATTTCGCGCTTGATCATCTGCCGCTATTCGATGAACAGGCGCACATCCTGCGCGCCGAGCGTACGCGTCTGGCAGCGGCGCTTGCCGCCTTGCCGCAGATGACGGTGTTTGCCAGCGAGGCCAACTTCATCACCTGCCGCCTGCCGGGGGCTTTGGCCGTATTCGATGCGCTCAAGGCAAACAAGATCCTGATCAAGAAACTGGATGGCGCCCATCCGCTGCTGCAGGACTGCCTGCGCTTTACCGTCGGCAGCCCGCAAGAGAACGATGCGCTGCTGGCCGCCCTTTACGACATCCTGAGCTGAACCATGCGTACCGCGACTGTTACCCGCAATACTTCCGAAACGCAGATCACCGTCTCGCTGAATCTTGACGGCAGCGGCATCGGCCGCTTCGATACCGGCGTGCCTTTCCTTGACCATATGCTGGACCAGATCGCGCGCCATGGTCTGATCGACCTCGATATCCATGCGGTCGGTGACCTGCATATCGATGCCCATCACACAGTGGAAGATCTGGGCATTACGCTGGGTCAGGCCTTTGCCCGTGCCATCGGCGACAAGAAGGGCATACGCCGCTATGGTCATGCTTATGTGCCGCTGGACGAGGCGCTGAGCCGGGTCGTGATCGACCTGTCCGGCCGCCCAGGCCTGGTGTACAACATCGAATTCACCCGTGCCAGCATTGGTAATTTCGACGTTGATCTGTTTTCCGAGTTTTTCCACGGCTTCGTCAACCACAGCATGGTGACGCTGCATATCGACAATCTGCGCGGGATCAACAGCCACCATCAGGCCGAGACCGTGTTCAAGGCCTTTGGCCGTGCACTGCGCATGGCGGTCGAGTTTGACGAGCGCATGGCCGGGCAGATGCCCTCGACCAAGGGGACGTTGACGGCATGAAGGTCGCCATTATCGATTACGGCATGGGCAATCTGCACTCGGTGTTGAAATCGGTGCAGGTCGTCAGCGACAGCGGCACCGAAGTCTTTTTGACCTCCGATCCGGACCGTGTGGTCAAAGCCGACAAGGTCGTGTTTCCCGGCCAGGGCGCGATGCCGGACTGCATGCGCGAACTGCGCGCCCACGGTCTGGCCGAGGCGGTGCTGGAAACCACGCGCAGCAAGCCGTTTTTCGGCATTTGCGTCGGCGCCCAGCTCTTGTTCGAACACAGCGCCGAGGGCGACACCGCCGGGCTGGGCATTTTCCCCGGCAATGTCCTGCGTTTTGGCCATGACTTACACGATGCGCACGGCGAGCGCCTGAAGGTGCCGCATATGGGCTGGAACCGTGTGTTTCAGACCCGGCCGCACCCACTGTTTGCCGGCATCGAAGACGGCGAGCGCTTTTATTTTGTCCACAGCTACCATTTCGCGCCTGACGACAGCGCCTTGAGCCTGGCCCAGAGCGAGTATCCCGAACGGTTTTCCTGTATCGTCGGGCGTAATAATATTTTTGCCACGCAGTTCCACACTGAAAAGAGCCACCGCGCAGGGCTTCAGATGATGAAGAATTTCCTTGCCTGGGATGGCTGTGTTTAACCTTCTGTAGATGAATGCATCATGTTGCTGATACCCGCTATCGATCTTAAAGACGGCCAATGCGTACGCCTGAAGCAGGGCGTGATGGACGACGCGACCGTGTTTTCCGACGACCCGGTCAAGGTCGCGCTGCACTGGCGTGATCAGGGCGCCGAGCGCCTGCATCTGGTTGACCTCAACGGTGCTTTTGCCGGCAAGCCCAAGAATCGCGGCATCATCCGCGACATTCTGGGGGCGGTCGGCAAGGACATGGTGGTGCAACTGGGTGGCGGCATCCGCGATCTGGACACCATCGAGGCTTATCTCGATATGGGCCTGAAGTATGTGATTATCGGTACGGCTGCGGTGAAAAACCCCGGCTTCCTGCACGATGCCTGTGATGCCTTCCCCGGCCACGTCATTGTCGGCCTGGATGCCAAGGACGGCATGGTCGCCATCGATGGCTGGGCCAAGGTGACACCGCACAAGGTGATCGATCTGGCCAAGCGTTTTGAAGACTATGGCGTGGTGTCGGTGATCTACACCGATATCGGCCGCGACGGCATGATGAATGGCGTCAATGTCGACGCGACCGTCAAGCTGGCACAGGCGCTGACTGTGCCGGTCATCGCTTCGGGTGGCCTGACCAATCTGGATGATGTCCGTGCCCTGTGCGCGGTACAGGCCGAGGGTATCGAAGGCGCCATCACCGGCCGTGCCATCTACGAAGGCAGCATCGATTTTGCCGAGGCGCAAGCGCTGGCAGACGAACTGTCGGACTGATAGACGGGAGCGGGATGGGGAATAGGGTGTAAGAGGGGGGCGTACCTGCTCCCCACGCCCAGTCCTTCGTGCCCCGCTCCCTACTCACCACTCCCGATCTACTTCCCCCCATTTACCATTCCCGGTTCTACGCCCATGCTCGCCAAACGCATTATTCCCTGTCTTGATGTCAACGCCGGCCGTGTGGTCAAGGGCGTCAATTTTCTTGGCTTGCGTGATGCCGGCGACCCGATCGAGATTGCGAAACGCTACAACGATCAGGGCGCCGACGAGCTGACTTTTCTCGATATCACCGCCAGCTCCGACGAGCGCGATCTGATCCTGCATGTGATCGAAGCGGTGGCCGATCAGGTCTTTATTCCGCTGACCGTGGGAGGCGGCGTGCGTAAAGTCGATGATATCCGCCGCCTGCTCAATGCCGGTGCCGATAAGGTCGGTATCAATACTGCGGCCATCACCAATCCGGACCTGGTGCGCGAGGCAGCCGCACGTTTCGGTTGTCAGGCCATTGTGGTGGCGGTGGATGCCAAGGCGGTGAATGCCGACAACAGCCGCTGGGAAATCTTCACCCACGGCGGACGGCGGGCTACCGGCATCGATGCGGTCGAGTGGGCCGTCAAAATGGCCGACTATGGCGCCGGTGAAATATTGCTGACCAGCATGGACCGCGACGGCACCAAGGCCGGCTTCAATCTGGCGCTCACGCGTGCGGTCGCGGATGCGGTGTCGGTGCCGGTGATCGCCTCTGGCGGCGTCGGCAATCTGCAGCATCTGGTCGACGGGGTCACACAAGGCAAGGCGGATGCGGTGCTGGCTGCCAGTATCTTCCACTTCGGCGAATACACCGTGCGTCAGGCTAAAGAAGCCATGCGCGAGGCGGGGATAGAGGTGAGGTTGTAAGTGCGGTAGCGATGCGGGATCGGGGAGCCGGGATTCGGGAACCGATGTGTTGCCGTGATTTTGGCTCATCCAGAATACTGAGTCCTGAGTCCCGAGAGCTAAAGGAAAACCATGAACAACAGCCCGTGGCTGGATGAAGTGAAGTGGGATGGCAACGGTCTGGTGACCGCCATCGCCCAGGATGAAAAGACCCAGCGCGTGCTGATGGTCGCGTGGATGAACCGTGAGGCCCTGCAGCTGACGGCCGACAGCGGTATCGCTCACTACTACAGCCGCTCGC
>NZ_RJTZ01000004.1:0-20063 GCF_024343515.1 Aquitalea sp. S1-19
GGCGCAGGCGCTGATCGAGAAAGTCTCGTCCGAGCGTCTGGGCATGCATGCGCCCGAGCCGCGTGAAATACAGGTTGTATTCGGCAAGGAGGGGCAGTGATGCCGCCCCGCGCCTATTCGCTGCATGACCGTTCAGTGTCCAAGCCCGCCATGCGCATCGCGCCGGGCCGGGTGTCGGTGGTACTGGGCGGCTTGGGCTTTCTATTCTTGCTGCTGCTTTTGCGGGCGCTGTATCTGCAGGTCGCCCAGCAGGACTTCCTGCAGAACCAGGGTGATGCGCGTTTTCGCCGCAGCATGACGCTGGAGGCGACCCGCGGCGTGATTGCCGATCGTAATGGCGAGCCGCTAGCCATCAGTACGCCGGTACAGACCATCTGGGCCAGCCCTGCCGGCATGCCTGAGGTGAATGAAACCCAGTTGGCCCAGCTTGCGCGCCTGCTGGAAGTGCCTGCCGCTGAAATCCGCAGCCGTCTGGCCGACAAGAAGCGCGAATTCGTCTATCTCAAGCGCCAGATCAGCCCGGAGCAGGCCAATGCGGTGATGGAGCTGGGCATTCCTGGTGTGGCCAAACAGCAGGAATTCCGCCGCTATTACCCGGCAGGGGAGATGCTGTCGCATATCGTCGGTTTTACCGGTGTAGACGGCAAGGGGCAAGAAGGGCTTGAACTGGCGCGCGATGCCATGTTGTCGGGCAAGCATGGCAAGCGGGTTGTGCTGCGCGACCGGCGCGGCTACATCATCGACGATCTGGCTGCGATCGAGCCGCCCAAAGACGGCCAGACCATGACCTTGTCGATCGACCGCCGCATCCAGTATCTGGCCTACCGCGAACTGAAAAACGCCGTCGAGGTGAATAAGGCCAAGGCCGGCGGTATCGTGGTACTGGATGGCAAGACCGGCGAAATTCTGGCGCTGGCCAATTATCCGTCGTTCAACCCCAATAACCGCATGCGTCTGGACCCGGAGATGCGGCGTAACCGTGCAGTGATCGACATGTTCGAGCCAGGCTCGACCATGAAGCCGTTCCCGGTCGCAATGGCGATCGAAAGCGGCAAGGTCAAACCGGCTACGGTGATGGACACCAATACCTATAAGGTCGGCTCGGGCACGGTGCGCGACACGCATCCCAAGCCAGTGATGACGGTAACCGAAGTGATCCAGAAGTCGAGCAACGTTGGCACCTCCAAGATGGCGCTGATGTTTCCGCCCGAACAGATGTGGACCATGTATGACGCGGTCGGTTTCGGCCGTAATCCGCGTGCTGGCTTCCCCGGTGAGGTCGGCGGGCGTTTGCGGGCGTGGAAAAACTGGCGTCCGTTCGAACAGGCCACCATGTCTTTCGGCTACGGGGTGTCGGTCAGCCTGCTGCAACTGGCGCGGGCCTATACGGTGTTTACTGCCGATGGCCATTTGCTGCCGGTGTCGTTTAGCCGCGTGCCGGCACCACCGGCAGGCCAGCAGGTAATCACGCCGGACACGGCGCAAAAAATGCGCGACATGATGACCCGAGTGACCGAGATCGGCGGCACCGGCGTACGCGCCCAGGTGCTGGGCTTCAATGTAGGCGGCAAGTCGGGTACCGCGCGCAAGCTGGTGGATGGGCGTTACGCGGCCGACAAGCATATCGGCCTGTTTGTCGGTTTTGCGCCGGCAACCCGGCCGCGCTTGATTGTGGCTGTAATGGTGGATGAGCCCAAGGGGGGCAGTTATTACGGCGGCACCGTCGCCGGCCCGGCTTTTTCCGCCGTGATGGGTGGTGGCTTGCGGGTGCTGGGCATCGAGCCCGACGCGCCGGCCAATAACACGCTGATTCCGGTCAACCAGATTCCGGAAATACGAGAAGAAACATGAATAGCTTGCTGACACCGCTGCCGGACTGGGATCCGGCGGCACTGGCCGGGTCCGGCATCCAGCTGACCCGGGTTGAAACCGATAGCCGCCGCGTAGGCGCGGGTGATGTGTTCCTTGCCTGTCGTGGCGAGTATGCCGACGGGCGCAACTATATTGCCGAGGCTTTGGCACG
The DNA here is from genome assembly GCF_024343515.1 of Aquitalea sp. S1-19. Taxonomy (NCBI): domain Bacteria; kingdom Pseudomonadati; phylum Pseudomonadota; class Betaproteobacteria; order Neisseriales; family Chromobacteriaceae; genus Aquitalea; species Aquitalea sp. S1-19. The sequence continues at coordinate 2,024 of NZ_RJTZ01000004.1, forward strand.
CGGCGCATCAGCCGTGTTGTGGGATCCGGCCGACGGTTTTGAGTGGAAAGACGAATGGGCTGTGCCCAATCTGGCTGTGCCTGCGCTGCGCGAACGCGCCGGCATGGTGGCGGCTTACGCCTATGGCTTGCCTAGCCGCGCGCTGAGCGTTGTCGGCATTACCGGCACCAATGGCAAAACCTCGATTTCGCACTGGCTGGCCCAGGCTTACAGTCTGCTGGGACAGAAGGCCGCGCTGATCGGCACCGTCGGCAACGGCTTTTATGGCGAACTGACCGAAACCACCCATACCACGCCTGACCCGGTGACGGTGCAGCAGCGTCTGGCCGAGTATCAGCGCCAGGGCGCGAATGTGGTGACCATGGAAGTTTCCAGTCATGGCCTCGACCAGTTCCGCGTCAATGGTGTCGAATTCGACACCGCCGTGTTTACCAATCTCACGCGCGACCATCTCGACTATCACGGCTCGATGGCGGCCTATGGCGCATCCAAGGCGCGTCTGTTCCACTGGGAAGGCCTGAAGCATGCGGTGATCAATGCCGACGACGAATTCGGCCGCGAACTGGCCGCCGGCATCGATGCGGCGCGTACCCGCGTGATCCGCTTCGGACTGGAGCAGGGCGATGTGCGCCCGCTGTCGCTGGCAGCCAATCTCGACGGCCTGCAGATGCGCGTGACAACGCCATGGGGCGAGGGCGAAATACGTTCGCCGCTATTGGGGCGCTTTAATGCGTCGAATATGCTGGCCTGCCTCGCCACCCTGTGTGCCGGTGGCGTCGCTCTGGCCGATGCCTGCGATGTACTGGGCCGGATCAAGCCGGCACGCGGGCGTATGCAGCGCGTGGGCGGCGAGCATGAGCCGCTGATTGTGGTCGATTACGCCCATACGCCGGATGCGCTGGACAAGGCAGCCACGACCCTGGCCGAAATCCGCCCGCAAGGCTCGCGCCTGTTTGTGGTGTTCGGCTGTGGCGGCGATCGCGATAGCGGCAAGCGCCCGATGATGGGGGCCATCGCCGAGCGCGTGGCCGATGTGGCGGTGGTCACCAGTGACAACCCGCGCACCGAAGACCCGCAAGTGATTCTGGACGATATTGTGGCCGGCATGCAGGCTCCCGGCCATATCGAAATCGACCGTGCCCAGGCGATTGCCTGGGCGGTGGCGCAGGCACGCGCCGGCGACATCGTGCTGATCGCCGGCAAGGGGCACGAGGAATATCAGGACGTAATGGGCATCAAGCATGCCTTTTCCGACTTCCGCGTAGCGGAAGACGCTCTGACGGTGTGGGGGCAAGCGCATGCTGATGCTGTCTGAAGCGGCCCGCCTTGCCGGTGGTGTGCTGAGCGGTGCCGACCAGCGCATCTTGCGCGTGGTGACCGATAGCCGAGAAGCCGGGTCGGGCGACCTGTTTGTCGCGCTCGAAGGCGAGCGTTTCGATGCCCATGATTTCGTCGCCCAGGTTGTGGCCAAGGGGGCTTGCGCCATGGTGCGCGAGGACTTTGCGCTGCCCGGCGCTGCGCTTATTCAAGTGGCCGACACCCGTCTGGCGCTGGGGCAACTCTCTGCTGCCTGGGCGGCGCAACTGCCGGCGCGGCGCATTGCCATTACCGGCTCCAACGGCAAGACCACGGTCAAGGAAATGGTGGCTGCCATCTTGCGTAGCTACGCAGGCGAAGCCGCCGTGCATGCGACCGCCGGCAATTTCAATAACGATATCGGCCTGCCGCTGACTCTTTTGGGGCTCACGCCGGCCCACCGCTATGCGGTGCTCGAGCTGGGGATGAATCACGCCGGCGAGTTGTCTTATCTGACGCGTCGGGCGCAGCCTGAGGTGGCGCTGGTCAATAACGCCATGCGCGCCCATATCGGCCATTTCGGCTCGACGCTGGAAGTGGCCCGCGCCAAGGCCGAGATTTTTCAGGGGCTGGGCGACGACGGCACGGCCATCGTCAATGCCGACGATGCAAACTGCAGCCTGTTCCGCGCTGCGGCCGCTGGCCGCCATATCTTGTCGTTCGGCCTCGCGGATGCCGATATCCGTGCGCGCGACGTGGTGCTGGGGGTGGAGTCCAGCCGCTTTACTCTGCTGACGCCGCAAGGCGAGGTGGTGATCGAACTGCCGGCGGCCGGTGAACACAATGTGCGCAACGCCTTGGCGGCTGCGGCGCTGGCTTTGATGCTGGATGTTCCTTTGCCCGCTATTGCCGCCGGCCTTGCCGCCTTTGGCGGGGTCAAGGGGCGCTTGCAGCTGGGGCGTGCCGCTTGCGGCGCGCGCCTGATCGACGACAGCTATAACGCCAACCCCGACTCGATGAAGGCCGGCATTCGCGTACTGGCCGGCTATCCCGCGCCGCGCATCTTTGTCATGGGCGATATCGGCGAGCTGGGCGGTGATGCGCCGGCGCTACATGCCGAAGTGGGTGCGGCCGCGCGTGCTGCAGGCATCGAGCAGCTGCTGACGCTGGGCGAATTGTCGCGTCATGCTGCGGCCGCCTTTGGCGAGGGGGCACAGGCGTTTGACGGTATCGATGCGCTGCTGGCGCATCTGGATAAAACGCTGGGCCAGGATGGCACCGTGCTGGTCAAGGGCTCGCGTTTTATGCGCATGGAGCGCGTGGTCACGGCGCTGGCGGCAAACAATAACAATAATGTGAAGGGGCTTTAAGTGCTGTTATGGCTGGCAGAGTGGTTCGGCGAGTACGTCCGTGCCTTTAATGTTTTCAACTATGTCACGTTGCGTGCGGTGATGGCGGCGCTGACGTCGCTCGGCATTTCCTTGTTGCTTGGGCCATGGGTTATCCGCAAGCTGACCGCGCTGAAGGTTGGCCAGGCGGTGCGCTCCGATGGCCCGCAGACCCACCTGATCAAGACCGGCACCCCGACCATGGGCGGTACGCTGATCCTGCTGTCCATCGGTGTGACCACCTTATTGTGGGCCGATCTGTCGAATAAATATGTGTGGCTGCTGCTGGGGGTGACTTTTGGCACCGGCGCGCTGGGCTTTTACGACGACTGGCGCAAGGTGGTGTACAAGGATCCGAAAGGCGTGTCGGCCCGCTTCAAGATGGTGTGGCAGTCCAGCATCGCCATCGCTGCCGGTATTTTCCTGCTGACCACTGCGCAGCTGCCGGCGACCGTGACTTTCATCATGCCGTTTTTCAAGCATGTGGCTTATCCCCTGGGCGCCATCGGCTTTTGCGTGCTGACCTATCTGGTGATTGTCGGTACCAGCAATGCGGTCAATCTGACCGATGGCCTCGATGGTCTGGCTGCCATGCCTATCGTGCTGGTGGCAGGCGGTCTGGCGGTATTCGGCTATGTGGCTGGCCACGCGGTATTCGCCAAGTATCTGGGTATGCCTTTCGTACCGGGCGCGCATGAGGTGGTGGTGTTCTGCGCGGCGATTTGCGGTGCCTGTCTGGGGTTTTTGTGGTTCAACGCCTATCCGGCCCAAGTGTTTATGGGCGACGTCGGTGCCCTGGCACTGGGCGCGGCGCTAGGCACGGTCGCCGTGATTGTGCGTCAGGAAGTGGTGCTCTTTATTATGGGTGGCCTGTTCGTGGTGGAGGCGCTGTCGGTGATGATACAGGTCGGCAGTTTCAAGCTGACCGGCAAGCGCGTGTTCCGTATGGCGCCCTTGCATCACCACTATGAACTCAAGGGCTGGAAAGAAACGCAGGTGGTTGTGCGCTTCTGGATCGTTACCATGATGCTGGTGCTGGCCGGCCTCTCCACGCTGAAACTGAGATAAGCCATGTTGCGCGACCGCCATATCATTGTTGTCGGCCTGGGAGATTCGGGCCTGTCTGCCGCGCGTTACTGTGGCGCGCAGGGTGCGCGGGTCACGGTGGCCGACAGCCGCGAGGCGCCGCCGCAGCGCGCGGCGCTCGAGGCTGCGCTGCCGGATGCCGGCTTGCGCCTGGGTGCGTTCACGGCGGCGACCTTTGCCGACGCCGACATGGTGGTGATGAGCCCGGGCGTCTCCAGTCGCCACCCTGCTATTGCTGCTTATCAGGCAAAAGGGGGCGAGGTCGTGGGCGACGTCGAACTGTGGGCGCGTGCCATTGCCGGCAGCGGCGCGAAAGTGATCGCCATTACCGGATCCAATGGCAAGACTACGGTCACCAGCCTGGTCGGCCATTTGTGTGCGAGTGCCGGGCTGGACACCGTGGTGGCCGGTAATATCGGCCTGCCGGTACTGGATGCTTTGGCCGAGCGCGCGGGGCGCGCTCCCGACATCTGGGTGGTCGAGTTGTCCAGCTTCCAGCTGGAGACCACCCGTAGCCTCGCCGCCGACGCGGCGACGGTGCTGAATATTTCCGAAGACCATCTCGACCGCTACAACGACCTGCTCGACTACGCGCATAGCAAAAGCGCGATCTTTAGCGGCGCAGGCGTGCAGGTGCTGAACCGCGACGATGTGTTCTGCCGCGCCATGCGGCGCGAGGGCAGGGCGGTGCGCTGGTTCTCGCTGCAGGATGGTCGCGCCGACTATGGCCTGCAGCAGGATGGCACGCATTACCGCCTGTGTGCCGCAGGTGAGCCGCTGCTGGACTTTGCCGAGATGCAGCTCACCGGCCTGCACAATGCGGCCAATGCCCTCTCGGCACTGGCGCTGTGCGAAGCCGCCGGTATGGCGCGCAGCGCGCTGCTAGCCGGCCTGAAAAGCTTTCACGGGCTGGCGCACCGGGTAGAAAAAATCAATGAATTTTCCGGCGTGGTGTTTATCGATGACTCCAAGGGCACCAATGTCGGCGCGACCGAAGCGGCGCTGAACGGGATGACGCAGCAGGTGGTATTGATCGCCGGCGGCGATGGCAAGGGGCAGGATTTTTCGCCCTTGGCGTCTGCCGTTGCGCGTATTTGCCGCGCGGTTTTGCTGATCGGGCGCGATGCGCCGGCGCTGCGTGCGGCGCTGGCCGGCTGTGGCGTGGCACTCTATGACTGCGTCACGCTGGAAGAGGCTACGCGCCAGGCGACGGCGCTGGCTTACCCTGGCGATGCAGTGTTGCTGTCGCCGGCCTGTGCCAGCCTCGATATGTTCAAGAATTACGCGCACCGCGCCCAGGTGTTTATCGACACGGTCGCCAGTATCAAGGCGGAGCGCGGCGCATGATCGCCAGCTCGCGTGAGCGCTATCAGACGGTCACGGTGCTGGACGAGGCCTTGATGTGGGCGGTGGCGCTACTTCTGTCCATCAGCCTGGTGATGGTGTACTCGGCCTCCAGTGCCTACGCCGAAGCCGATGCGGCGACGCAGAGTCAGAGCTTCTATCTGGTGCGCCATTCCATCTTTATGGTGGTGGCGCTGGCGGCCGGTTTTGTCGCTTTCCAGGTGCCGAGCAGCTTCTGGCAGAAATACGCGGGCAAATTTTTCCTGCTGGCACTGGTGTTGCTTGTGCTGGTCTTGAGTCCCGGCATCGGTCGGGTGGTCAACGGTTCGCGCCGCTGGATCAATCTGTTTGTGGTGAACTTGCAGCCATCGGAAGTGATGAAGCTGGCGGCCATTATTTATGTGTCCGACTACACCGTGCGCAAGGCGCACAAGCTGCACAGCTTCTGGCAGGGCTTTGTGCCCATGTTCGGCGTGATGGTGGTTGTGGCCGGCCTGTTGCTGCTGGAGCCGGACTTTGGTGCACTGATGGTGGTGATGGTGATTTCCATGGCCATTTTGTTTCTGGCCGGCATCAATATCCGCATTTTTGCCGGCATGGCCGTGGCGGCGGTGCTGGCGGTGGCATCGATGATTGTGCTGTCGCCTTACCGCTTAAAGCGGGTGACCGGTTTTATGGACCCGTGGGATGACCCTTATGGCAAGGGCTACCAGCTCAGCCACAGCCTGATCGCTTTTGGTCGCGGCGAGTGGTTTGGCGTCGGCCTGGGTGCCAGTGTAGAGAAGCTGTTTTATCTGCCCGAGGCGCATACCGACTTCATCATGGCGGTTATCGCCGAAGAGTTCGGCTTTGTCGGTATCTGCGTGGTGATTGGCCTGTATGCCTGGATTGTGGTGCGTGCTTTCCAGATCGGCATGACGGCCAAGAAACAGGAGCGTTATTACCCGTCGCTGGTGGCTCAGGGCGTCGGTATCTGGCTTGGTATCCAGACGTTTTTCAATATTGGCGTGAATATGGGCATGCTGCCGACCAAGGGTCTGACCCTGCCGCTGATGTCCTTCGGCGGCTCGGCCATGCTGATGAATACGATCGCGCTGGCGGTGCTGCTCAGGGTCGATTACGAAAACAGACGCGTCATCCGCGGCTACAAGGCGTGATTGGGGCCGGGAGTAGGGCGTACTCCCCATTAAAAACGAAATGGACAGCATGAAAAACAGAACCATCATGGTCATGGCCGGCGGAACCGGGGGGCATATCTTCCCGGGGCTGGCGGTGGCGCGTGAATTGCAGGCGCGTGGCTGGAAAGTCATCTGGCTGGGGGCTGAGGGTGGTATGGAAACGCGGCTGGTGCCGCAACACGGCTTTGCCATCGAAACCATTACCATGCGCGGCATGCGCGGCAACGGCCTCAAGCGCTGGTTGTCCTTGCCCTTGATGCTGGCCTCGGCGTTTGCCGGTGCGGCCGGGGTGATTTTCCGTCACCGCCCGGACATGGCCATCGGTTTTGGCGGTTATACCGGTTTTCCCGGCGGGGTGATGGCGCGGCTATGCCTGAAGCCTTTGGTGATACATGAACAGAATTCGGTGGCCGGGCTGACCAACCGTCTGCTCTCGCATATTGCCAGCCGTACGCTGTATGCCTTTCCCGGTGCTTTTGCTGCCAGGGACGGGCTGGTCGGCAACCCGGTGCGCAGTGAAATTGTGGCGCAGGATGCGCCGGCGGCACGCTTTGCCGGGCGCAGCGGGCCTTTGCGTGTGCTGGTGGTGGGTGGCTCGCTGGGCGCCAAGGTATTCAACGATACCGTGCCGGCGGCACTGGCTTTGCTGCCGGAAGACCAGCGCCCGCAGGTGGTGCATCAGGCCGGTGCCAAGCAGATAGACGCCTTGCGCGACAATTATGCCAAGGCCGGGGTCAAGGCCGATTGCCGCGCCTTTATCGATGATATGGCTGGCGAATATGCCGCTGCCGATCTGGTGCTGTGCCGCGCCGGCGCCCTGACCGTGGCCGAACTGGCTGCCGTCGGCGTGGCGAGCGTGCTGGTGCCTTACCCGCATGCGGTGGATGATCATCAGACGGGAAATGCCCGGTTTTTGAGCGATGCCGCTGCGGCGCGCTTGCTGCCGCAAGACACGCTGGATGCCGCCATGCTGGCAAGCTTGTTACAATCGCTGACGCGGGCCGATTGCCTGCAGATGGCTGAAGCCGCACGCGCGCTGGCCTTGCCTGATGCCGCGCGTCAGGTTGCCGATGTGTGCGAGCAGCTGGTGCGCGAGGATTGATGGTGGACTTTTGCCGCTCACGGCTGGCCGTAGCGGCGGATTCAATGCAATAGACTGAGAAATAGAAGATGAAACACAGGGTCAAACACATTCATTTTGTGGGTATCGGTGGCGTAGGGATGTGCGGTATCGCCGAGGTTTTGCTTAACCTCGGTTATACCGTTACCGGTTCGGATATGGCCGAGAATAGTGCGACCCAGCGCCTGAGCCTGCAGGGGGCCCGTATTTTCTTCGGTCATGACGAGCAGCATATGCTCGATGCGGATGTGGTGGTGACCTCGACTGCGGTCAAGGCCGACAATCCCGAGGTGCTGGCGGCCAAGGCGCGCCATATTCCGGTCATTCCGCGCGCACTGATGCTGGCCGAGCTGATGCGTTTCAAACAGGGCATCGCCATTGCCGGTACCCACGGCAAGACCACGACCACCAGCCTAACCGCCTCCATTCTGGGTGCGGCCGGCCTTGACCCGACCTTCGTCATCGGCGGCAAGCTGACCGCTGCCGGCACCAATGCGCGTCTGGGTTCGGGCGACTATCTGGTGGCCGAAGCCGACGAGTCCGACGCTTCTTTCCTCTATCTGTCGCCGGAAATGGCGGTCGTCACCAATATCGACGCCGACCATATGGATACTTACGACCATAGTTTCGACAAGCTCAAGCAGGCATTTGTCGACTTTTTGTCGCGCCTGCCCTTCTATGGCCGCGCCGTCCTGTGCATAGACGATGCCAATGTACGCGAGATCCTGCCGCGGGTGACGCGTCCGGTCACGACCTATGGCATTGATAGCAGTGATGCCGATATCCGCGCTGAAAATGTGCGTGCGGCCGGTCCGTGCATGCACTTCGATGTGGTGGTGAAAGGTGAGAGTGGGCAACGCTTTGCCGTCGAGCTCAATACCCCGGGCCACCATAATGTGCTGAATGCTTTAGCTGCGATCGCGATCGCGCTAGAATGCGGCGCCAGCGTCGAGTCCATCCAGCAGGGTCTGGCCGGTTTTGCCGGTGTCGGCCGTCGCTTCCAGCGCTACGGTGAAATACCGGCGCAAGGCGGCGGCAGCTACACCCTGGTTGATGATTACGGCCACCACCCGGTGGAGATGGCCGCTACCCTCGCTGCCGTACGCGGCGCCTTCCCGACAAAGCGTCTGGTGCTGGCTTTCCAGCCGCACCGCTATACCCGTACCCGCGATCTGTTCGAAGATTTTGCTTCCGTCCTGTCCGGTGTGGATGCGCTCTTGCTGGCGGAGGTCTACGCCGCCGGTGAAACGCCGATTGTGGCGGCCGATGGCCGTGCACTGGCACGCGCCGTGCGGGTAGCCGGCAAGGTCGAGCCCTTGTTTGTCGCCGATATTGCCGATATGCCGGAAACCATCACCGGTTTTGCCCGTGATGGCGATGTAGTCATCACCATGGGCGCAGGCTCCATCGGTGCGGTACCGGGCAAGCTGGTCGCCGCTTGCAAGTAAACGTGCCTGTTTTAAAGACGGGCTAAAAGTCAGTATTCAGGATTCAAAGACATGCAGCAGTTTGGCAAAGTAGCAGTGATGATGGGGGGCAAGTCCTCCGAGCGGGAAGTGTCCCTGATGAGCGGCAACGGCGTGCTGGCCGCACTCAAGTCGCGTGGCGTGGATGCGCATGCTTTCGATCCGGCCGACAAGCCCTTGTCTGCGCTCAAGGATGAGGGCTTTGCCCGGGTATTCATCGCCCTGCATGGTCCCTTTGGCGAAGACGGCACGCTGCAAGGCGCGCTGGAAACGCTGCATATTCCGTATACCGGTTGCGGCGTGATGGCCTCGGCCATCGGCATGGACAAGTGGCGCACCAAGCTGTTGTGGCAGGGCGCAGGTCTGCCCATTCCTGCTTTCGAGATGCTGGACGAGGACAGCGACTTTGCCGCGGTCGAAGCGCGTCTGGGATTGCCACTCTTCGTCAAACCGGCGACCGAAGGCTCCAGTATCGGGGTGATCAAGGTCAAGCAGGCAGGCGAGCTGGAGGCGGCTTACCGAGAAGCACAGAAATTCGATCCGCTGGTACTGGCCGAGCAGTTTATCGGTGGCGGCGAGTACACCTGCGCCATTATCGATGGCGAAGCCTATCCGACCATCAAGATCGAGCCGGCAACCGAGTTTTACGATTACCAGGCCAAGTATTTCCGTGACGACACCGTCTATCGCTGCCCGTCGGGTCTGGATGAGGCCACCGAGGCGCAAGCCCGTGCGCTTTGCCAGAAGGCTTTTCGCGTACTGGGTGGGCGCGGCTGGGGTCGGGTCGATTTCCTGATGGATGAGGCCGGCGGCATCTATTTGCTGGAAGTGAACACCGCACCGGGCATGACCAGCCACAGTCTGGTGCCGATGGCGGCACGGGTGCAGGGCTTGTCGTACGAGGATTTGTGCGTACAAATCCTAGCGGCGGCCCATGTGGGATAACCACAGGGCTCTGGGGGCCGTCGCAACCTGCCTGAACTGGCTTGCCGTATTGGCGCTGCTGTTTGCCGGAGGTTTCTATCTGGTGCATTCGCCGCTGTTGCCGGTGCGCAAGATCAATATTCAGGGGCAGATGGCGCGTGTGACGCCGGTACAGTTGCGTTATATCGCCGAAAACGAGCTAAGCGGCACGTTTTTTACCGTGGATATTGACCAGACGCGCGCGGCTTTCGGCAAGCTGCCCTGGGTGCGCGAGGCTCAGGTGCGGCGGCGCTGGCCGGATCAGCTCGATATCATGGTGCTGGAGCACAAGGCGCTGGCGCGCTGGGGTGAAAACGGCCTGGTCGGTACCGATGGCCAGTGGTTCGATGCCGCCAGCGACCAGAGCTTGCCGGTGCTGTTCGGGCCGCAAGGCAGCGAAGGCGAAATGGCGCAGGCGCTGGCGCGTTTCAGCAAGGCACTGGCGCCCAGCGGCTTGAAGCCGCTGCGCTTATGGATGAATGAGCGTCGCGCCTGGCGCGTCGAGCTGGATAACGGCGTTGTGCTGGAGTTGGGGCGCGGCGCTGTGGACGAACGGATACACCGTTTCGCCCAAAACTGGAAGACTACGCTGTCTGTCTTGCCTTATCAGGTAGACACCGTAGATTTGCGTTACCCTAACGGATATGCCGTAAAAATGCCTGATTACAAGGCAGCTGCGGCAAAGTAAAACAGCCATAGCAGTCCCGCGGAGCTTACAGGTGAGTAAACCCAAAGAGAGCAAGAACATGCTGGTCGGCCTTGATATCGGGACATCGAAGATCGTCGCGATCGTGGCCGAGGTACTGGATGATGGCCAGCTGAATATTATCGGGATGGGGCAGACGCCGTCCAAAGGCCTCAAGCGCGGCATGGTGGTGAATATCGAGCATACCGTGCAGGCGATCCAGCGTGCGCTGGAAGAGGCTGAACTGATGGCCGACTGCAAGATAAATGAAGTCTTTACCGGTATCGCCGGCAGCCATATCAAGAGCGTCAATTCGCATGGCATGGTGGCGATCAAGGATAGAGAAGTCACCAAGATGGATATCGATCGCGTGATCGAGACTGCGCGCGCGGTGACGATCCCGCCCGACCATCAGGTGCTGCACATCCTGACCCAGGAATACAGTATCGACGGCCAGGAAGGCGTGCGCGAGCCTTTGGGCATGAGCGGCGTGCGTCTGGAGACGCGTGTGCATATTGTTACCGGCGCGGTGTCTGCCGCCCAGAACGTGGCCAAATGTGTGCGCCGCTGCAGTCTGGAAGTGTCGGATCTGGTCTTGCAGCCGATGGCGTCGGCGATTGCCGTTTTGTCGGAAGATGAAAAAGACCTGGGTGTGTGCCTGATCGATATTGGCGGCGGCACCACCGATATTGCCGTCTATACCAATGGCGCGATCCGCCACACGGCGGTGATTCCGATTGCCGGCGATCAGGTGACAAATGATATCGCCATGGCGCTGCGCACTCCGACCAAGGAAGCGGAAGAAATCAAGATTCAGCATGGCGTGTGCCTGGTTTCCATGGCCGACCCTGCGCAGATGATAGAAGTGCCCGGCGTCGGTGAGCGCGGACCGCGCCAGATGTCGCGTGCGACGCTGGCCGAGGTGGTCGAGCCTCGGGTCGAGGAGCTGTTCCAGCTGGTACAGCAGGAATTGCGCCGCTCCGGCTTCGAAGATATTTTGTCCTCCGGCATTGTTCTGACCGGTGGCGCCAGCCTGATGCCGGGCATGGTCGAACTGGCAGAAGAAATTTTCCACATGCCTGTGCGTGTCGGTGTGCCAAAATATGTAGGTGGGCTAGCTGAAGTGGTTAAAACACCACGATTCTCTACCGGTGTCGGTTTGCTGCTGTACGGCAAGGAGCAGCTATCGCTGACGCGCTCCCCGCTTAAGCTGGAGAGCGCCGGCGTAGGACAGTTTTTCGGAAAAATGAAGGCTTGGTTCGCGAAGAGCTTCTGAACCGGGTCCACGGGTTTAATACGCTCATCTTTGAGTTCGAGGAGAGAGAAATGAGCAATATGGTTTTTGAGGTGATCCAGGATTCCGCATCCGACGCCGTGATCAAGGTGATCGGTGTGGGTGGGGGTGGTTGTAACGCCATCGACAATATGATCAGCAATAAAGTGGTCGGCGTCGAATTCATCTGTGCCAATACCGATGCACAAACCCTCAAGCGCAATCAGGCACCACAGAAACTGCAGCTGGGTCTGAGCCTGACCAAGGGTCTGGGAGCCGGTGCCAATCCGGAAGTCGGCCGTAATGCCGCGCTGGAAGACCGCGACCGCATTACCGAAATGCTCAAGGGCGCACATATGGTGTTTATCACCGCCGGCATGGGTGGCGGTACCGGCACCGGTGCAGCGCCTGTTGTCGCCGAAGTGGCCAAGGATCTGGGCATTCTGACCGTTGGTGTGGTGACCCGCCCGTTCGAGCATGAAGGCAAGCGTACCAAGGTCGCGCAGCAGGGTATCGAAGAGCTGAAAAAGCATGTCGATTCGCTGATCGTGATTCCGAACGAAAAGCTGATGGAAGTGCTGGGTGAGGACATCACCATGCGTGAAGCTTTCCGCGCTGCCGATGATGTGCTTAAAGGCGCGGTGGCCGGTATCGCCGAAGTGATTACCTGCCCGGGCGTGATCAACGTCGACTTTGCCGACGTGCGTACGGTGATGGGCGAGATGGGTCTGGCCATGATGGGCTCGTCCAGCGCCTCCGGTCTGGATCGCGCGCGCATCGCGGCCGAGCAGGCGGTAGCCAGCCCGCTGCTGGACAATATCACGCTGGATGGCGCGCGCGGCGTGCTGGTCAATATCTCGACCGCACCGGGCTGCCTGAAAATGAGCGAGTACCGCGAAATCATGGCCATCGTGCGCCAGTATGCGGATGAAGACGCGCAGGTTAAATTCGGCACCGCCGAAGTCGACGACATGCCGGAAGACGCGATCCGCGTCACGCTGATCGCCACCGGCCTTGGCCAGAAGAAGGTACAGCGCGAAGAGCGTCCGGAGTACATCAAGATCGTCAAGACCGGTACCGATGATTTTGCCCCCTATGCCGATAGCGATCCGCTGGGTGGGGTGACCCGCCGTACCCGCCGCGCGCCGGCCTCGACCGACTTCTCCAATCCCGAAGTGGGCGACAGCTACGATATCCCGACCTTTTTGCGCAAACAGGCAGACTGATAGCGGTAGCCTATTGGACGGTGTGGAGGACTCAACTGGCCTGCGCGAGTCGCTGTGCTAGACTTTCGCCCGTCCAAACTGCAATAAAAGGCGAAACATGATCTTGCAAAGAACGCTGGCGCAAGCGGTCACGGCGACCGGCGTCGGTCTGCATTCCGGTGAACGGGTGAAACTGACCCTGCGCCCGGCCGCGCCGGATAGCGGCATCGTGTTTCGCCGTACCGACCTTGATCCTGTTGTCGATGTCCGTGCCGAGCCTGCGCTGGTCAACGATACGCGCCTCTCCTCGACGCTGGTGACCGATACCGGCGTGCGTATCGGCACGATTGAGCATCTGATGTCGGCTTTTGCCGGCCTGGGCATAGATAATCTGGTGATTGAAGTGACCGCTGCGGAAATGCCCATCATGGATGGCTCCGCTGCACCCTTTATCTATCTCTTGCAAAGCGCCGGCATTGTCGATCAGGCCAAGCCCAAGCGTTTTATCCGCGTCAAGCAGCCGATAGAGGTGGTCGAGGGCGATAAGTGGGTCAAGCTTGAGCCGTATGCGGGTTTTTCGGTCGAGCTGTCGATAGAGTTCAACCATCCGGCCTTCAATCGTGCGCCGCAGCAGGTCAGGATAGATTTTGCCGGCCATTCCTATATCGATGAAATCTCGCGTGCGCGTACCTTCGGTTTCATGCACGAAGTCGAGTATATGAAGAGCCAGGGTCTGGGGCTGGGTGGCAATCTCAATAACGCCATCGTGATCGATGACGAGTATGTGCTTAACCCGGAGGGGCTGCGTTTCCCCGACGAGTTTGTGCGCCACAAGATTCTGGATGCCATTGGCGATTTGTATATCGTCGGTCACCCGCTGATCGCGGCCTTCTCCGGCCACAAGTCCGGCCATGCGATGAATAATGCCTTGCTGCGCAAGCTGCTGGCCACGCCAAGTGCGTGGGAGTTTGTCAGCTTTGCCGACGCCATCGATGTGCCTTCCAGCTTCCATCGCCTGCCTCTGGCCGAGTAAACCGTGTTCGGCTTGCTGCGCCTGTGGCTGATCGGCCTGGTTCTGTTTCTGGGCTGGGCCATCCTGAGCTACAAGCTGACGGGCAACCGCGCCTATCTGATGAAAGCCCGCGCCGCCTGGCGCGGCTCGCTCTACTTTGCCTGCGCCATTTTTGCCATCTGGCTGCTGCTCAGGCTATTGAGATAAGCCGCCGGCTTATCCTGTTGCCGCTTGCAATTTTTTGGCCTTCTCCGCCGCGGCCAGCAGTACGCCACTGATAATCAGCGCGCCGCCCAGCACTTGGGTCGCACTGAGCATCTCGCCCAGAAAGGCTGCCGCCAGCAGCAGGGTAAACAGCGGCTCGCTGGTGGACAGCAAGGAGGCGCGGCTGGCGCCGACCCGCGCCATGCCGGCAAGAAAGAGCGCGGTGGCGGCGACGGTCGATACGCCAGCCAGTAGCACCACGCCCAGCCAACCGCTGGCGGATGCCGGCAACTGCAAATCCTGTCCCATAAGCTGCAGCAGCGCATTGCTGGCCGCGCCCGAAGCCATGACCACGGTGGTGGCGGCAAGCGGATGGACACGCCAGGCGTAACGCCCGCCGGTGATGACATAGGCGGCATAAAACAGTGCCGACCCCACGCCTAGCAGCACTCCGGACAAAGCCCCCGATAATGCACCGCCCACGGTAATGGCCATGCCCAGCGAAGACAGCAGCAGCGCTGCCATGCGCGTGCGGCTTAAGTGCTCGCCAAACAGCAAGGCGGACAGCAGCAGCACCAGCGCAGGGTAGAGATAGAGCAGCAGCGACACCGTACCGGCCGGTACGGTCTTGAGTGCAGCAAAGAAGCACAGCGACATGCCGCTATAGCCGATGGCGCCCATCGCGATCAGTGCCAGCAAGGTGCGGCCGCGCGGCAGTGCCAGCTTTTGCCAGTGCATCCAGAGCATCAGCGCGACGGCTGACAGGGCAAAGCGCAGGAACACCATGCTGGCGCTGTCGACGCCATCTGCGCGCGCCATCCGGGCAAAAACCGGGATGGCACCATAGCAGGCACCCGCCAGTACCACCAGCAAAGCGCCTTTTTGGGAGGGAGGCATAGCAATCCGTTCAGCGAAGCATGAGGCGGATTCTAAACCCGTTCTACCCGATGTGCATTTTTATTGCGGCTTTACGGATGCTTGCGGATGTAGTCAAGCGTGGCTTCTACCGAGCGGTGCGGCGTGCCGCCATCACACAACAGGTCTTTCAGTGCGCGCCTGACATTGTCTTCGCGCCGTATCGGCCGCCAGACAGGTTTCATCGATACGATCCAGCTTTGGCCCACGGTGTCGGCAAAGGCGTAGCTGCGTACGTCCTGCGTCTGGCAGCGCATGCCTTCGCGGCTGATATTGCTGACGCCGCCGGGCGTCAGTATGCGCAAGCTGTAGCGCACCACGCCGTCGTTGCCCAGAGTGAGTGATTTGGCATCCAGCGCCAGCTGGTTGCGTTCCAGATTGCCGCCGCTGAAGTCCAGCCACTCGGGTGCTTTCGGATAGGCGGGCAGGGCTTCTTCCTGTTCGGCCCACGGCGTTTCATCATCGAAGGCATTGGCGGTCGCGCGCTTGAAGTGGGCATCATTATCGCTACCGGCAACAACGGTACCGGTCAGGGTCAGCAGCATCAGGCTAAGCAGGGTTTTCTTCACAAACGGGTTTCCTGTAGTTCGGGTCGGGGCGCAGCGTGAAATGGCGGGTCTGGCCGCCGCTGCCGCCCGGGAGGCGTGTTAATTCGCTCAGGCTGATATCGCCACGCGGCTGGGCAACGAGCAGGGTCGAGCTGCGCGTGCCGTAGTCGCGACCGCTAATCAGTACCGGCGCCAGCATTTTTTCCAGTGCAAGACCGACGCCGGTATTGGGCAGCTCGGCATTGGCCGGTAGGTGGCGGTTTCCCAGCCAGCCAAATGCAGTCGCCGCATCCGGCGCTCGCTGGCAGGCCTGCAATTCTTCCGTCAGGCGCCGGCATTTGGGCCATGGCGTATCCAGTGTGGCATTGGACAGGGTGTGGATGCCCGGCGTCAGCCGGCTCAAGCGATCGTGCTGGCTGTTGTAGTGGTAGAGGTCGCGCAGCTCGCCAAACAAGAGATTGAAAGGCGCATAGTCGCCACGCTCTTGTGACAGCAGCCGGGCAAAAGCCGGTGCGCTGTGTGCGCCGGCAATAAAGCGCGTGACCAGTTCACCGCGCGAGCGTATGCCCGCATGCGGCCGGCCGGTGCGTACATTGGTAATGGCGGCAAAGCGCCCGCGCTTGTCCAGCGCCAGCCAGCTGCCGCCGGCCACCAGGTCGCGCCCGCCTAAAATATCGGGCGCATCATCCCACCACGCCAGCGGCGCCGAGGCGCGCGCATAGGCTTCATCGCGGTTGGCGATCAGCACCAGAGGGCCTAGCAAGCGGGTCTGGTAGGCAAGAGCAATGACACACATGGCAGGGGTCGCGTTAAAATGGCGTTCTCATTGTACCGTGAATGACCCAGGGACCGCCTTATGCCGATAGCCAAATCGCTCGACCTCTCCGGCCTCAATTGCCCCTTGCCCATTTTGCGCGCCAAAAAAGGGCTGGCCGATATGGAGTCCGGCACCCTGCTGGAAGTGATCGCCACCGACCCCGGCGCCCCGCGCGACTTCGAAGCCTTTTGCCGCCAGACCGGCAATGCGCTGGAAAGCTCGGAAACCACGCCCGAGGGCAAGTTCCGCATGGTATTGCGCCGCAAATAGGGGATCGGGGAGCCGAGCCCAATCCCCCATCCCTAATCCCTAATCCCTAATCCCTAATCCCGAGAGCCCCATGCACACTCTGACCCTGATCCGCCCCGATGACTGGCATCTGCATGTACGCGATGGCGAAGGCCTGGCCGCCGTTCTGCCGGATACCTGCCGCCAGATGGGCCGCGCCATCATCATGCCCAACCTCAAGCCGCCGGTGACCACGGTCGAACTGGCTGCCGCCTATCGCGCGCGCATTCTGGCTGCGCGTCCGGCCGGCTCGAACTTCGAGCCTTTGATGACGCTGTATCTGACCGACAATACTTCGCCCGATGAAATCCGTCGTGCCAAGGCTTGCGGTTTCGTACACGGGGTCAAGTTGTATCCGGCTGGTGCCACCACCAATTCCGATGCCGGCGTGTCGTCGATAGACAAGGCCATGCCTGCGCTGGAAGCCATGGCCGAAGTGGGGCTGCCGCTTCTGGTGCATGGTGAAGTGACCGATGGCAGCATCGATATTTTCGACCGCGAGGCGGTGTTTATCGAGCAGGTATTTGCGCCGCTGATCGCGCGTCTGCCGACGCTGAAAGTGGTGTTCGAGCACATTACCACCCAGCAGGCGGCCGAATATGTTGCCGCCGCACCGGCCAATATCGCCGCCACCATTACCGCGCACCATCTGCTGATGAACCGCAATGCGCTGTTTGTCGGTGGTATCCGTCCGCATCACTACTGCCTGCCGGTACTGAAGCGCGAGACCCACCGTCAGGCGCTGGTCAAGGCGGCGACTTCGGGCAGTAGCAAATTCTTCCTCGGCACCGACAGCGCACCGCACGCGCGCCATGCCAAGGAAGCGGCTTGCGGTTGCGCCGGCATGTACACCGCCCATGCCGCGATCGAACTGTACGCCGAGGCCTTCGAGGCGGCCGGTGCGCTGGACAAGCTGGAAGCCTTTGCCTCGCTTAACGGCCCTGGCTTTTATGGCCTGCCGGCCAATAGCGACACCATTACCCTGGTGAAGGACGCTTGGACCGTACCGGCGACCCTGGCCTATGGCGACGACACCCTGGTTCCGCTGCGTGCCGGTGAAGTGATAGGGTGGAAGATGGCGTAATACCCGGGATCGGGGACTCGGGATCGGGGATCAGGTGGCACTTGACGTGGCTACGGTTTTTTCACCATGCTGAAATCGGCTCCCGGCTCCCGGCTCCCGGCTCCCGGCTCCCGGCTCCCGGCTCCCGGCTCCCGGCTCCCGGCTCCCGGCTCCCGGCTCCCGGCTCCC
>NZ_RJTZ01000004.1:20083-20420 GCF_024343515.1 Aquitalea sp. S1-19
TCACGGCGCTGGCGGCAAACAATAACAATAATGTGAAGGGGCTTTAAGTGCTGTTATGGCTGGCAGAGTGGTTCGGCGAGTACGTCCGTGCCTTTAATGTTTTCAACTATGTCACGTTGCGTGCGGTGATGGCGGCGCTGACGTCGCTCGGCATTTCCTTGTTGCTTGGGCCATGGGTTATCCGCAAGCTGACCGCGCTGAAGGTTGGCCAGGCGGTGCGCTCCGATGGCCCGCAGACCCACCTGATCAAGACCGGCACCCCGACCATGGGCGGTACGCTGATCCTGCTGTCCATCGGTGTGACCACCTTATTGTGGGCCGATCTGTCGAATAAATA
>NZ_RJTZ01000004.1:30165-30870 GCF_024343515.1 Aquitalea sp. S1-19
ATGGCCATCGTGCGCCAGTATGCGGATGAAGACGCGCAGGTTAAATTCGGCACCGCCGAAGTCGACGACATGCCGGAAGACGCGATCCGCGTCACGCTGATCGCCACCGGCCTTGGCCAGAAGAAGGTACAGCGCGAAGAGCGTCCGGAGTACATCAAGATCGTCAAGACCGGTACCGATGATTTTGCCCCCTATGCCGATAGCGATCCGCTGGGTGGGGTGACCCGCCGTACCCGCCGCGCGCCGGCCTCGACCGACTTCTCCAATCCCGAAGTGGGCGACAGCTACGATATCCCGACCTTTTTGCGCAAACAGGCAGACTGATAGCGGTAGCCTATTGGACGGTGTGGAGGAATCAACTGGCCTGCGCGAGTCGCTGTGCTAGACTTTCGCCCGTCCAAACTGCAATAAAAGGCGAAACATGATCTTGCAAAGAACGCTGGCGCAAGCGGTCACGGCGACCGGCGTCGGTCTGCATTCCGGTGAACGGGTGAAACTGACCCTGCGCCCGGCCGCGCCGGATAGCGGCATCGTGTTTCGCCGTACCGACCTTGATCCTGTTGTCGATGTCCGTGCCGAGCCTGCGCTGGTCAACGATACGCGCCTCTCCTCGACGCTGGTGACCGATACCGGCGTGCGTATCGGCACGATTGAGCATCTGATGTCGGCTTTTGCCGGCCTGGGCATAGATAATCTGGTGATTGA
>NZ_RJTZ01000004.1:35411-47685 GCF_024343515.1 Aquitalea sp. S1-19
TCCCGGCTCCCGGCTCCCGGCTCCCGGCTCCCGGCTCCCGGCTCCCGGCTCCCGGCTCCCGGCTCCCGGCTCCCGGCTCCCGGCTCCCGGCTCCCGGCTCCCGGCTCCCGGCTCCCGGCTCCCGGCTCCCGGCGCTCCCGGCTCCCGGCTCCCGGCTCCCGGCTCCCGGCTCCCGGCTCCCGGCTCCCGGCTCCCGGCTCCCGGCTCCCGGCTCCCGGCTCCCGGCTCCCGGCTCCCGGCTCCCGGCTCCCGGCTCCCGGCTCCCGGCTCCCGGCTCCCGGCTCCCGGCTCCCGGCTCCCGGCTCCCGGCTCCCGGCTCCCGGCTCCCGGCTCCCCACTCCCGGCCTTTCATTAATAAGTATTAAACCCCGCCCTCTGCTCCGCCCACCTGTCTTATCATGCAAGCTAATTATTTTGCCTGCGTGCCCTTATGAAACTCCTTGTTCCCCTTCTGGCCCTGTGCCTGCTGGCTGCCTGCTCCGGCGGCGAATCCTCCGCTTCTGCCCGCAAGGGCCCGCCGCCGGTGGCGATCAGTTCGACCGTACTCGCGGTGCAGCCGTTATCCGAAACTGTGCGCGCTTGGGCCGAGGTCGAGTCGGCGGTGGCGCCCGAAGTGGCGGCGGAAGTTAGCGGCCGTGTCGCGCGGGTGCTGGTTGATGTCGGACAGCAGGTGAAAGCGGGGCAGGCGCTGGCCGAAATCGAGCCGGGCAATCTGAATGATGCGCGTCTGGCGGCCGAGGCCGAGGCGGCACGCTATCAGGCCTTGCTGGCCGAGCAGCAGGCCACGGTCAGCCGCAATCAGGCGCTGGTGAAGCAGGGCTTTATTTCGGCGGCGGCGCTGGATGCCTCCATGTCGCAACGCGATGCGCTGCAAAAACAGCTGGCCGCCGCGCAGGCGCAAGCCAGCAGCAAGGGGCGCGATGCCGCGCGCGCGGTGATCCGTGCGCCGGTGGGTGGCGTCGTTGAAGCACGCGCCATCAGCGCCGGTGACTATGTCAATCCGGGCAAGGTGGCGTTCAGCCTCAACGCATCCGGCAGCCGGCGCGTGCGTCTGGCGCTGGGCGGGGCGGCGGGAGACCGTCTGCAGCGCGGTATGGAAGTCGCGCTTGGCAATGGTACACATCAGTTGAAAACCCGGATCAGCGAAGTGCGCGCCGGGCTGGATGCGGCCAGCCGGGCGCGCATCGCCTGGGCTGATCTGCCGGCGGATGCGCCATGGCGGGTGGGGGATGCACTGGATGCCGAGATCTCGCTGGCGCAG
Organism: Aquitalea sp. S1-19; assembly: GCF_024343515.1. Classification (NCBI taxonomy): domain Bacteria; kingdom Pseudomonadati; phylum Pseudomonadota; class Betaproteobacteria; order Neisseriales; family Chromobacteriaceae; genus Aquitalea; species Aquitalea sp. S1-19. The sequence goes on from NZ_RJTZ01000004.1 coordinate 36,673, forward strand.
CGCAGTGCCTTGTCGCTGCCGGCGCAGGCGGTCATCGAGCGTCCGGCCGGCAAAGTGGTGTATGTGGTGGCCGCGGACAAGGCCGAAGAGCGCAAGGTGGTCACCGGCATGGTGAGCGGCGACCGTATCGAGATCCTGTCCGGGCTTAAGGCCGGCGACAAGGTGGCCGTGGATGGTGCCGGCTTCCTGTCCGATGGTGCTGCGGTGCGTGATGCGGCTGCCCGTGGCAAGCCGGGCGCGAAAGGAGCGGGCGCATGAGCTGGATTGCGCTGTTTGTCCGTCGTCATGTGCTGAGCTTTGTGCTGTCTGCCGTGATCGTGCTGTTCGGTGTGGTGGCCTACCAGAAAATCGGTGTGGACCGTTATCCTGCCATCGAGCAGCCGACGCTGACGGTGAGCACTTCGCTGGATGGGGCAACGCCGGCGGTGATGGACCAGAGTGTGACCCAGGTGATCGAGTCGGCGGTGAATAGCGTGCCCGGCATTGATACGCTGGAGTCCACGTCCAGCCCGGGGCGCTCGCAGGTCAAGATCACCTTTAATCTCGACAAGGATATCGACGTCGCCTTTAACGAGGTGCAGTCCAAGCTGGAGCGGGCACGGCGCCGTTTGCCGGACGAGGCCGATGCGCCGGTGGTGTCCAAGACCGATGCCGGTGCCAGCCCGATCATGTGGCTGACGCTGACCGGCGACCGCACCGAGCGCGACCTATACCAGTTTGCCAATAATGTGGTGCGCAAACAGCTGGAATCTATCGACGGCGTGGGCGAAGTGGCCGTGCGCGGGCGCGGCGAGCGGGTGATACGCATCGAGCTTGAGCCGCAGCAACTGGCCGCTTACAAACTGTCGGCGCAGGATGTGAAAGACGCGCTTAAGCGCGAACACCGGCAGGATGCCGGCGGCTATCTGGAGGCGGGGCCGCGCGAATTTCTGGTTGATCTGGACCAGGAATTCCACTCGGTGTCTGCGCTTAAGGGGCTGGTAATCGGCTGGCGCGGCGAAGCGCCGGTCAAGCTCTCCGATGTGGCGCAGGTGATGGACAGCGAAGGCGATGTGCGCAGCCTGGCGCGGCGCAATGGCGAACCGGCGGTCAGCATTGGCATCTCGCGCATCCCCAACACCAATACCGTTGCCATTGCCGACGAGGTATTGCGCCGGCTGGATACGCAGATCCGCCCGACCCTGCCGCCGGGGCTGCAACTGGCCGTGACGTCGAATACCGCCAGCTTCATCAATGAAATGGTCGGCGCACTCAAAGACCACCTGGTCGAGGGCACCATACTGGCGGGTCTGGTGGTATGGGGCTTTTTGCGTAACTGGCGCGCCACCCTAATTGTGTCGCTGGCCATTCCGGTGTCGCTGCTGGGCGCGGTCGCGCTGATGTATTTCATGGGTTACACCTTCAACACCATTACGCTTTTGGCGCTGCTATTGCTGATCGGCGTGGTGGTGGACGACGCCATCGTGGTGCTGGAGGCGGTGCATAGGCGCGAGGAAGCAGGCGAAGCACCGGAAGAGGCGGCGATACACGGCACCAGCGAGGTGGTGTTTGCCGTGGTGGCGGCGACGCTAAGCTTGGTGGCGATCTTCATGCCGGTGGTGTTCCTGACCAGTACCGTCGGGCGGCTATTTTCTACCTTTGCCGTGGTGGTGAGTTTCGGCGTGCTGGTGTCGTTGCTGGTGTCGGTGACGCTGACGCCCATGCTGTGCTCGCGTTTTCTTAAGGCTGAGCCGTCGCACGGGCCGGTGTACCGCTTTTTCGAGCGCGGTTTTGTCGCACTGGAAAATACCTATCGCCGCCTGCTGGCCTGGTCGCTGGCACACCGCGGCAAAGTCTTGTCCGCCTCGCTCTTGCTGGTGGTAGCGGGCTTTGCCATCGCGCTGCTGCTCAAGGGCGAGCTCTACCCCGAAGAAGACGAAGGCCGCTTCATGCTGTCGCTGAAAACGCCGATAGGCTCCAGCGTGGCGTATACCGATGCACGCACGCGCGACGTCGAGAAGAAGCTGCTGGCCATGCCCGAAGTCGACAATGTGCTGGCCATCGTCGGCGGTTTCGGCGGGCGCTCGGGCAACGAGACCATGATGATGGTCGGCCTTAAACCGGTGGCCGAGCGTAGCCAAAGCCAGAGCGAAGTGATCGGGGCGGTGCGCAAACAGATGGGCAGCGTGCCGGGCGTGCGCGTATCGGCCTTCCCCTTCCCGCGCGTGGGCGAGAGCCGTGGCGGCAAGCTGCAGTTTGCCGTGGTCGGCCCCGAGCTTGGCCAGATCCAGCGCATCAATGACGCACTGGTGGGCGAGCTGACCGCTATTCCCGGCATAGGCCGGCCCGATGTCGGCAGTGAAAGCCAGCTGCCTATGCTGGCGGTTCAGGTCAAGCGCGAGGCGGCCGCCCGTGCCGGCCTGTCCACCCAGCAGGTACTGGCGGCCGTGAATCTGCTGACGGCCGGCAGCAATGCCGCACAATTCTCCGACGGAGACGGCGAGCGCTACGATATCCGTGTCAAGGCGGCAACGGGCAGCCTGAACCGTGCCGCTGATCTGGAGTCGGTCTATTTGCGCAACAATCTGGGCGAGCAGGTGCCGCTGTCCAGCGTGGCCGAAATCAAGCCTACGCTTGGCCCGACCCAGATCGAGCGCATGGCGCTGATGTATTCGGTCGGCCTGTCAGCTTCTCCGTCCATGCCGCTGGCCGAGGCGATGAGCGTGGTACAAGCGGTGGCGCAGCCGCTGTTGCCACCGGGCTACCGCATCGAATTCAAGGGCGAGGCGCGCGAACTGGGGCGCTCCGGCGGTGAACTGGTGATGGTATTCGTGCTGGCCAGCCTGATGCTGTATCTGATTCTGGCTGCGCAGTTCAACAGCTTCGTGCAGCCGGCGCTGATCATGCTGGCCGAACCGCTGGCGCTGGTGGGCGGTCTGGCTGCGCTATGGCTGGCCGGGCAGACGCTGAATGTGTATTCGGTGATCGGTCTGGTGCTGTTGATCGGTCTGGTGGCCAAGAACGCCATTTTGCTGGTCGATGTGACCAACCAGTACCGCGCGCGCGGCATGGCAGTGGATGAAGCCTTGCAAACCAGCTGTCCGGTGCGGCTGCGTCCGGTGCTGATGACCTCGTTTACCGTGGTGCTGGCCATGCTGCCGGCCGCCCTGGGCTTCGGTGCCGGTGCGGCCACCAACGGTCCGCTGGCGGTAGCGGTGATAGGCGGCATGATCAGCTCGACCCTGCTGACCCTGCTGGTGATCCCGGCGGCTTATTCATGGGTGGAAAGCGCCTTGGCACGGCGCAATGTGAAATAAAAAGTCATACCTTGATGCAGTGTTGCAACAATATTTCAAGTGGGTACTTGAATGGCTTGTTTTGACGTGCGCATAATCGGCGTCATGTCAGACCCCTTAGCTGGGTCAGGCGCCATTTTGCAAACCCGAGCAGCAGACCGGGGCAACACCTCAAGGAGAAACCGAGTATGACTTTCAAGCTAGCGCGTAGCGCCATTTCCGCATCCGTGCTGCTGGCCCTGGCCAGCGGCGCAGCCTTTGCCGCCAAGGTGCCGGCCGGTACCGTACTTGCCGCCAAACAGGAGCTGATCCGCAACAACGGCTCCGAAACCGAAACGCTGGACCCGGCAGTGGCCGAGTCGGTTGGCGCCAACAACCTGACGCGCGACCTGTTTGAAGGCCTGACTGCAACCGACGCCGACGGCAAGGTCGTACCGGGCGTAGCCGAGAGCTGGAAGCAAGTGAATCCGACGACCTGGGTCTTCAAGCTCAGGAAGAATGCCAAGTGGAGCAATGGCGAGCCGGTGGTGGCGTCCGACTTTGTTTACGGCTGGCAGCGTTTCATTGATCCAAAAACCGCCTCGCCTTATGCCTCGACCTATGGCGCCTTTATCCTGAACGGCATCGAAGCGTCCGAAGGCAAGAAAGCCCCGTCCGAACTGGGCGTGAAAGCCATCGACAAATACACGCTGGAAGTGAAGACCCCGTATCCGGTCGCCTTCCTGCCTGACGTCGTGTCCAACCTGAATCTGGGCCCGGTGAACAAGGCCGCCATCGAGAAATACGGCAAGGACTGGACCAAGCCGGGCAAGCTGGTATCCAACGGCGCTTTCGTGCTGAAAGACTGGCAGGTCAACTCCAAGGTGGTGATCGAGAAGAACCCGCAGTACTGGGATAAGGGCAATGTGCAGCTGACCAAGGTCACCTATCTGCCTGTCGAAGACGGTTTTGCCGACGTGAAACTGTTCCAGTCGGGTGAGAACGACTGGGTCTACCAGCTGCCGCCAGCGACCTACGAAAAGTACAAGCAGGAGCTGCCAAAAGACATCCGCAACGCGCCTATGCTCGGCCTGCGCTACTACTCGTTCAACGTCAAGGATCCTGTGATGAAGGACAAGCGCGTGCGTCAGGCGCTGTCCATGGTCATCGACCGTGACCTGCTGGCGCAGAAGATCACCGCCGATGGCCAGGTGCCTGCGTATGGCGTGATCGTGCGCGGTACTGCCGGCGCCGACGTGACCGCTTACGAGTGGGCGAAGTGGCCGATGGCCAAGCGCGTGGAAGAAGCCAAGAAGCTGCTGGCCGCTGCCGGCGTCAAGCCAGGCTCCAAGATCAAGTTCACCTACAACACCTCCGAATACCACAAGAAGATGGCGATCTTTGCCGCTTCCGAGTGGAAGTCCAAGCTTGGCCTGAATACCGAGATGGAAAACATGGAGTTCAAGGTCTTGCTGAAGAAGCGCCACGACGGCGACTTCCAGATCGCGCGTAACGGCTGGGTGGCTGACTACAACGATGCGACGACCTTCCTCACCCTGGTGCAGTGTGGTTCCGACCAGAACGACAACGGCAACTGCAACCCGAAAGCGGAAGAGCTGATCAAGCAGGGCAACCAGAGCACCGACCCTGCCAAGCGCAAGGCCGCTTTGACTCAGGCCGCCAAGATGATCATGGACGACTACCCGATGCTGCCGCTGTTGCAGTACACGGTGCCGCGCCTGGTCAAGTCCTATGTCGGCGGTTACTCGACCAAGAACCCGATGGACCGCTATCGCAGCAAGGATATCTACATCATCAAGCACTAAGTCCGTGAGCTGATGTTGATGGCGGGCCGGCGCTGCGGTGTCCGGCCCGCCTTGTTCCATGCCTATGCCAACGATTGTCTTCTGCCCCCGTGCCCACAAGGCCAAGCGGTGTGCAAAGCGGAGCCTCTATCATGTGGTCCTATGTTTTCCGGCGCGTGCTGATGACGATACCGACCATTCTGGTCGTCATCACCGTCTGCTATCTGATGCTGCACCTGACTCCCGGCGGCCCGTTCGACACCGAGCGCAAGGTGTCCGAAGCCGTGATGGCCAATCTGCAGGCCAAATACCATCTCGACCTGCCCTTGTGGCAGCAATATCTCTATTACCTCAAGGGCCTGCTGCAGGGTGATCTGGGCGCGTCCTTCCGCTACGCCGACTGGAGCGTGAACGAACTGGTCGCCAAGGCGCTGCCGGTGTCGCTGACCATAGGCGGCGTATCACTGCTGATTTCCGTCGTGATCGGCGTGCTCCTGGGCACGGTCGCCGCGCTGCGCCAGAACAGTGCCATCGACTATCTGGTGATGCTGATCGGCAACCTGGGTAGCGCCTTCCCGTCTTTTGTCATCGGGCCGGTGCTGATTCTGGTGTTTGCGTTATGGCTGTCGTGGCTGCCGTCCGGCGGCTGGCAGGACTTCGAACTGCGCTATATGGTGCTGCCGATGGCGCTGCTGACCTTCATCAACGTCTCGACCATCGGCCGCGTGATGCGCGGCAGCCTGATTGAGGTGATGTCGAGCAACTTTATCCGCACCGCGCGCGCCAAGGGCCTGCCTACCCGCACCATCGTGCTCAGGCATGCGTTCAAGCCGGCCTTGATGCCGGTGGTGTCGGTGCTGGGGCCGCTGGCGATCTCGTCGATTACCGCGGCGGTGGTTACCGAGTCGGTGTTCTCCCTGCCCGGCATCGGCAAGCTGATTGTCAACGGCGCATCCAACCGTGACTACACGCTGGTGCTGGGGCTGGTGGTGCTGATTACCGTGCTGGCCGTGCTGCTCAACCTGCTGGTCGATCTGGCTTATGCCTTGCTCGACCCGAAAATCCGCTACTGAGCGAGGGCCTTATGTTGCTCAAGAACAAACAGAACGCCCTCGGCGACGCGCTGCTGGCTGCCGGCATCGATGCGCTGCCGGTGGCCGGGCGCAGCCCGTGGCGCGACGCGCGCGAACGCTTTTTCCGCAACAAAGCGGCGGTGGTGAGCCTGGTGCTGCTGCTGCTGATCACGCTGGCTTGCGTGTTCGGCCCGATGCTGCTGCCGCATTCCTTCGACGACACCGACTGGGATGCGATGGCACTGGCTCCGACCTGGCAGAACATGCACCTGTTCGGCACCGACGAGCTGGGGCGTGACCTGCTGGTGCGCACGCTGATCGGCGGGCGCATCTCGCTGATGGTCGGCCTGCTGGCGACTATCGCCTCGGTCGCCATCGGCATCGCCTGGGGTGCGACTGCCGGCTTTATCGGCGGCCGGGTCGATACCCTGATGATGCGTCTGGTCGACATGATGTACGCGGTGCCTTACCTGTTGATCGCCATCCTGATGGTGACCTTGCTTGGTCGCGAGTTCTATCTGGTGGTGCTGACCATCACCGTATTCTCGTGGATGGACATGGCGCGCGTGGTGCGCGGGCAGACGCTGGCGATCAAGTCCAAGGAGTATATCGAGGCGGCACACGCCATCGGCGTGTCGACCCCGGCCATCATCTTCCGCCATATTGTGCCCAACCTCTTGGGCATCGTGGTGATCTACACCACGGTGACCGTGCCGGGCGTGATCCTGACCGAATCGGTGCTGTCCTTCCTCGGTCTTGGCGTGCAGGAGCCGATGACCAGCTGGGGCGTACTGATCGAGGAGGGCACCGGGGTGATGGAAACCACGCCGTGGATGCTGCTGGTCCCCGGCGCACTACTGTCGCTGACGCTGTATTGCGCCAACTATATCGGCGACGGCATGCGCGACGCGCTTGACCCCAAGGACCGCTGAGGAAGCATCATGAGTCTGTTGCAAGTCAATAATCTGGGCGTCGAGTTCCAGACCGGCGACGGCGCGGTATTCGCCGTCAATGGCGTCAGCTTTGCGCTGGAGCGCGGCCAGACGCTGGGCATCGTCGGCGAATCCGGTTCCGGCAAGAGCCAGACCGTGCTGGCGATGATGGGCCTGCTGGCCAAGAACGGCCGCGCGACCGGCGAGGCGCTATACCACGGCCAGAACCTGCTGGCGATGAAAACGGCAGAGCTGAACAAGATACGCGGCAACCGCGTGGCGATGATCTTCCAGGACCCGATGACCTCGCTCAACCCTTATCTGACGGTAGAACGCCAGATGACCGAGGTGCTGCAGCTGCACAAGGGCATGAGCCGGCGCGATGCGAAAAAGCGCGCCATCGAGCTTCTGGACGCGGTGCGCATCCCCGAGGCGGCGCGGCGCATCGACATGTATCCGCACGAGTTCTCCGGCGGCATGCGCCAGCGCGTGATGATCGCGATGGCCTTGCTGACCGAGCCCGAGGTGCTGGTGGCCGACGAGCCGACCACCGCGCTGGACGTGACGGTGCAGGCGCAGATCCTCGCGCTGCTCAAGGAGTTGCAGCGCGACTTCGGCACCGCCATCGTGATGATCACCCACGATCTGGGCGTGGTCGCCGGCCTGTGCGAACAGGTGATGGTGATGTACGGCGGGCGGGTGATGGAGCAGGGCAGCGCCGACGAGATTTTCTACCGGCCTACCCACCCCTACACCATCGGCCTGCTGGGTGCCCTGCCGCGGCTGGATCACGACACCGCCGAACTGGTCAGTATCCCCGGCAACCCGCCCAATATGGCGCGCCTGCCCAAGGGTTGCCCGTTCAGCGAGCGCTGCAGCATGGCCGATGCGCGCTGTGCGGCCGAGTTGCCGCCGCTGGCGCCGGCCGGCGCCATCCTGCGCGCCTGTCACCGCGCGCCCGAACACGTGATGAAGCAAGGGGAGGCCATCCATGGCTGAAGCGCTATTGTCGGTACGCAATCTCAAGGTCAACTTCCAGATTACCCCGGCCGGTGCCTGGCCATGGACGGCGAAGAAAGATCTCAAGGCGGTAGGTGGCGTCAGCTTTGACCTTTATCCCGGCGAGACGCTGGGCGTGGTGGGTGAATCCGGCTGCGGCAAATCCACGCTGGCGCGCGCCATCCTCAACCTGATTCCTGCGTCCAGCGGCGAAATCGTGTGGCTGGGCAAGACCCTGACCGGCGGCAGTACCCGCGACTGGCATGCGGTGCGCCGCGACATCCAGATGATTTTCCAAGACCCGCTGGCCAGCCTAGACCCGCGTATGACCGTCGCGCGCATCATTGGCGAGCCGCTCAAGGTGCATAGGCCACAGCTGTCGGCCGACGAGGTGATGCAGCGGGTGCGGGCGATGATGAAGAAGGTGGGTCTGCGCGACGAGATGATCAACCGCTATCCGCACGAGTTTTCCGGCGGCCAGTGCCAGCGTATCGGTATTGCGCGTGCACTGATCCTCGAGCCCAAGCTGATTATCTGCGACGAACCGGTGTCGGCGCTGGATGTGTCGATTCAGGCACAGATCATCAACTTGCTGAAGTCCCTGCAGCAGGAAATGGGCTTGGCGCTGATCTTCATCGCCCACGATCTAGCGGTGGTCAAGCATATTTCCGACCGCATTCTGGTGATGTATCTGGGACGCGAAATGGAACTGGCCGAGAAGTCCATGCTGTATGCCAAGCCCAGCCACCCCTATACCCGCGCCTTGCTGTCGGCTATTCCAGTGCCAGACCCGGCGCTGGAGCGCAAAAAGGAAGTGCGGCTGTTGCAAGGGGATATTCCAAGCCCGATCAACCCGCCATCCGGTTGCGTATTCCGCACCCGCTGCCCGGAAGCGCAGACGCGTTGTGCCGAAGAAGTGCCGGCATGGCGTACGCTGGACAACGGCACGCGCTGTGCCTGTCATTTCGCCGGCTGAGGGCGGGGAATAGGGCAAGTCGTTTTCGCACGCTGTGCGGGCTCCTGCGGCATTTCATATGTAGGAGCCCGCATGGCGGGCGATGTGATCTTGCCTGGATCTGAAGGGCGGCCGCGATCCGTAAGCTGGGTGCTCCGTGCTACCGCTGCTGGCTTTGTTGCGTTTGAAATGCCGCGTCCTAGGCTTTTTTCGCCATCTCGCGCAGCACATAGGCCGCTGCCGCCATGCCGAAGCTGGCGGTGACGGTCATGCTGGCGCCAAAGCCGGCACAGGACAGGCCCTGCGGGCCATTGCCTGAGGCGGCATCGCAGCTTTTGACTTCGGGATAGACCAGCTGCTCGGTCGAGTAGACGCAAGGCACGCGCAGCTTCTTGCCCGGCTCGCGGCTGAAACCGTGGAATTTCTTCAGGTTGTAGCGCAGCTTGGATAAAAGCGGGTCATAGGTCACGACCGACAGGTCGGCCAGACGGATCAAGGTCGGGTCCATCTGGCCACCGGCACCGCCGGACACCACAAAGGGCTGGCGCTTTTTCACGCACCACGCCGCCATCGCGGTTTTGACGCGCAAGCCGTCCATGCAGTCGACCACAAAGTCGTAACCCTGCCCCAGCAGCGCATCCATATTCTCTTCGGTGACGAAATCCTCGATCTCGTGCACGACACAAGCCGGGTTGATGGCGCGCACGCGCTCGGCCAGCGCCGTGACTTTGGCCATGCCGTAGTTGGGGTCGAGTGCCGGCAGCTGGCGGTTGGTGTTGGATTCGGCAATATTGTCCAGGTCGATCAGGGTCAGCGTGCCGATGGCACTACGTGCCAGCGCTTCCACCGCCCACGAGCCCACACCACCGACACCGATTACGCAGACATGCGCACCCTGAAAGCGCGTCAGCGCGGCTTCGCCGTACAGGCGGGCAATGCCGCCAAAGCGGCGTTCAAGATCGGCGTCGTACATGGGTTTCTCCGCAGGGACAAAGGCGCGAAGGATACGGCAAAGGCGGCGACTCGGCCAGCCAAGTACCTGATTCATGGCAAGAGTTTGCCGTGTGACCTAGCCTTGAAGAGGTTCGCGGCATTTGCCGCCGGGCTAATGATTTTGTCCGTATGAGGGAGGTCACATGAAACCGCAGCCGTCGTTCGATATCGACTTTGACAAGCGCAATAACGCCACTTTGAGAATTGTCTGCAGCAAGTGCGGGCATGAAAATCCGCACCATCTCACGTCACTGTCCCCGGACGAAGACATCCTGTGTACCCAGTGTGCGACCAATATCACCCTGGACCTTGAGGGGATCAATCTGGCCACCCGCAAGGCCGCCGAAATCCGCCAAGCCTATGGCGCCTGACAATAGGTGACGGCATGACATAGCTGGTGTCACAATTGGCTCATCCGCCCGATGGGCATTTTATTTAAAAACGGCGGCCTGATGGCTGCCGTTTTGACATTCCAGACAAGGACCCGCCCATGCAATGGCTAGATGTTCGCAGCGATACCGTCACCCAACCGACCCCTGCCATGCGCGAGGCCATGTTCCATGCCGTGGTGGGGGATGATGTCTATGGCGACGACCCGACGGTGACCGAGCTGGAAACACTGGCCGCCGCCATGCTGGGCAAGGAGGCCGCATTGTTTGTGCCGACCGGCAACTTCGGCAACCAGCTCTCGCTGTTGACCCACTGCCAGCGCGGCGACGAAGTGATTCTGGGGGATGACTGCCATATTGTCTGGCACGAAACCGGCGGCGCGGCGGTGATTGCCGGCGTGCAGCTGCGCACCGTTGCCAGCGAGCGCGGGGTGATGGACCCGGCTGAAATCGCCAGGCGTATCCGCGTCGGCAGCGATATCCACTGGCCGAAAACCGGCCTGATCTGCGTGGAAAATGCCCAGTCCAGCGGGCGCGTGGTGCCGCTGGCAGTGATGGCGGAAACCGCCGCCATCGCCCGCCGCCATGGCGTACCGGTGCATCTGGACGGGGC
>NZ_RJTZ01000004.1:47705-48027 GCF_024343515.1 Aquitalea sp. S1-19
TGGCGGCAAGCTGCAGTTTGCCGTGGTCGGCCCCGAGCTTGGCCAGATCCAGCGCATCAATGACGCACTGGTGGGCGAGCTGACCGCTATTCCCGGCATAGGCCGGCCCGATGTCGGCAGTGAAAGCCAGCTGCCTATGCTGGCGGTTCAGGTCAAGCGCGAGGCGGCCGCCCGTGCCGGCCTGTCCACCCAGCAGGTACTGGCGGCCGTGAATCTGCTGACGGCCGGCAGCAATGCCGCACAATTCTCCGACGGAGACGGCGAGCGCTACGATATCCGTGTCAAGGCGGCAACGGGCAGCCTGAACCGTGCCGCTGATCTG
>NZ_RJTZ01000004.1:52051-52883 GCF_024343515.1 Aquitalea sp. S1-19
TGATGCGTCTGGTCGACATGATGTACGCGGTGCCTTACCTGTTGATCGCCATCCTGATGGTGACCTTGCTTGGTCGCGAGTTCTATCTGGTGGTGCTGACCATCACCGTATTCTCGTGGATGGACATGGCGCGCGTGGTGCGCGGGCAGACGCTGGCGATCAAGTCCAAGGAGTATATCGAGGCGGCACACGCCATCGGCGTGTCGACCCCGGCCATCATCTTCCGCCATATTGTGCCCAACCTCTTGGGCATCGTGGTGATCTACACCACGGTGACCGTGCCGGGCGTGATCCTGACCGAATCGGTGCTGTCCTTCCTCGGTCTTGGCGTGCAGGAGCCGATGACCAGCTGGGGCGTACTGATCGAGGAGGGCACCGGGGTGATGGAAACCACGCCGTGGATGCTGCTGTTCCCCGGCGCACTACTGTCGCTGACGCTGTATTGCGCCAACTATATCGGCGACGGCATGCGCGACGCGCTTGACCCCAAGGACCGCTGAGGAAGCATCATGAGTCTGTTGCAAGTCAATAATCTGGGCGTCGAGTTCCAGACCGGCGACGGCGCGGTATTCGCCGTCAATGGCGTCAGCTTTGCGCTGGAGCGCGGCCAGACGCTGGGCATCGTCGGCGAATCCGGTTCCGGCAAGAGCCAGACCGTGCTGGCGATGATGGGCCTGCTGGCCAAGAACGGCCGCGCGACCGGCGAGGCGCTATACCACGGCCAGAACCTGCTGGCGATGAAAACGGCAGAGCTGAACAAGATACGCGGCAACCGCGTGGCGATGATCTTCCAGGACCCGATGACCTCGCTCAACCCTTATCTGACGGTAGA
>NZ_RJTZ01000004.1:56412-56592 GCF_024343515.1 Aquitalea sp. S1-19
CCAGCGGGCGCGTGGTGCCGCTGGCAGTGATGGCGGAAACCGCCGCCATCGCCCGCCGCCATGGCGTACCGGTGCATCTGGACGGGGCACGGGTGTTTAATGCCGCCACCTATCTGGGCTGCGACGTGAAAGACATCACGCAGCACGCTGATACGGTGATGTGCTGCTTGTCCAAGGGGC
>NZ_RJTZ01000040.1:0-25983 GCF_024343515.1 Aquitalea sp. S1-19
AATCCGCCGTGCGATTCAGGTCTTGCTGCGCCGGACCAAGAATAATCCGGTGCTGATCGGTGAACCGGGGGTGGGCAAGACCGCCATTGTGGAAGGTCTGGCGCAGCGTATCGTCAATGGCGAGGTGCCGGACAGCCTGCGCGGCAAGAAACTTTTGGTGCTGGATCTGGCCAGTCTGCTCGCCGGTGCCAAGTTCCGCGGCGAATTTGAAGAGCGGCTAAAAGCGGTGCTGACCGATCTGGCCAAAGATGAAGGCAACACCATTGTCTTTATCGACGAGATCCACACGCTGGTCGGCGCGGGCAAGGCCGAGGGCGCGATGGATGCCGGCAATATGCTCAAGCCCGCGCTGGCGCGTGGCGAGCTGCACTGCATGGGCGCGACTACGCTGGACGAATACCGCAAATACATAGAGAAAGATGCCGCACTGGAGCGCCGTTTCCAGAAGGTGCTGGTGGACGAGCCTAGCGTGGAAGACACCATCGCCATCTTGCGCGGCTTGAAAGAGAAATACGAAATCCACCACGGGGTCGATATTACCGATCCGGCCATTGTGGCGGCGGCGGAGTTGTCGCACCGCTATCTCACTGACCGCTTCTTGCCGGACAAGGCGATCGACCTGATTGACGAGGCGGCCAGCCGGATCAAGATGGAGCTGGACTCCAAACCGGAAGAAATGGACAAGATGGATAGACGCCTGATCCAGCTTAAGATCGAGCGCGAGGCGGTCAAGCGCGAGAGCGATGAGGCTTCGCAGCGCCGTCTGGCGCTGATTGAAGAGGAGATTGCGCGCCTGTCCAAGGATTATTCCGATCTGGAGGAGATCTGGAAGGCAGAGAAAGCCTCGCAGCAGGGCAGCCAGAGCATCAAGGAAGAAATCGACAAACTCAAAAACGAGATGGAAGAGCTGAAGCGCAAGGGCGACTGGCAGAAGCTGGCCGAGCTGCAATACGGGCGTCTGCCTCAGCTGGAGGCGCAGCTTAAGGTCGCGGAAGAGACAAGCGATATGGCGGTTGAAGGACATCGCCTGCTGCGCACCGAAGTGGGCACCGATGAAATCGCCGAGGTGATCAGCCGCATGACCGGTATCCCTGTGTCCAAGATGCTGACCGGTGAGCGCGATAAGCTGCTGCATATGGAAGACGTGCTGCATCAGCGCGTGGTGGGGCAGGATGAAGCCGCGACGGCCGTTGCCGATGCTATCCGCCGCTCGCGCTCCGGTCTGTCCGACCCGAACAAGCCCTATGGCTCCTTCCTGGTCCTTGGGCCGACCGGGGTGGGCAAAACCGAGCTATGCAAGACGCTGGCCGGATTTTTGTTCGACAGTGAAGACCATCTGATCCGCGTCGACATGTCCGAGTATATGGAGAAACATTCGGTTGCCCGCCTCATTGGTGCGCCTCCGGGCTATGTCGGTTACGAGGAGGGGGGCTATCTGACTGAACAGGTGCGGCGCAAGCCTTACAGCGTGATCCTGCTGGACGAAGTGGAGAAGGCGCATCCGGATGTGTTCAATATCCTGCTGCAGGTATTGGATGATGGCCGTCTGACCGATGGGCAGGGGCGTACCGTGGACTTCAAGAACACGGTGGTGGTGATGACCTCGAATATCGGCAGCGAGCAGATCCAGGCCATGGCGACCGATGACTATCAGGTCATCAAGCTGGCCGTGATGGCCGAGGTCAAGGGGCATTTCCGTCCCGAGTTCATCAACCGTATCGACGAGGTGGTGGTATTCCACGCGCTGGACGAGCGCCATATCAAGTCTATCGCCCGCATCCAGCTCAAGAGTCTGGAGGCGCGTCTGGCAAAGCTGGAGCTGGGGCTGGAGGTGTCGGATGGAGCCTTGAGTCTGCTGGCCGAAGCCGGTTTCGATCCTGTTTATGGTGCGCGTCCGCTTAAGCGAGCCATCCAGAGCGAGGTGGAAAATCCGCTATCCAAAGCCATTCTGGCCGGGCGCTATCTGCCCAAATCCGTGGTGCATATCGACGCCAAGGATGGGGTACTGGTGTTTGCCTGAGCGGTATGGATAAATTAGGCGCATAAAAAAGGGGGAGGCTTGCGCCTCCCCCTTTTTTAGTCGGTACGGCAATGCCGATGCCGGACTTAACTCAGGCCATGCATCATCTTTTTCAGCGTGCTGGACAGCGCGAACAGAATCAGCGCGGCGGTGCCTGCCATGAATACGAACAACATAAAGAAGTCGTGCAGGTTGTTGACTGCATAGCCCAGCAGCTGCGGTACCGGCTTGCCAGGTTCCGGGTACAGCTCGGACAGCATGCCGGCAAACTTGTTGGCAGCGGCGTTGGAAACAAACCAGATACCCATCATCAGCGAAGTCAGGCGGGCAGGCGAGAGCTTGACCACCAGCGACAGGCCGATAGGCGACAGGCAAAGCTCACCAAAGGTATGCAGCATATAGAGGCTGACCAGCCACATCATGCTGACCTTGGTGTCTGGCGTGACACCGCTGACACCAAAGGCGATAACCAGATAACCCAGCGCCAGGACCAAGAGGCCGATCGCCATTTTCATCGGCGAGTTTGGTTCTACGCCATGATTGCCCAGCTTGGTCCACAGCCAGGCAAATACCGGTGCGAACAGCACGATGGAGATCGGGTTGATCGACTGGAAGTAGGAGGCCGGAATGGTAAAGCCCAGCACATTGCGGTTGGTCTGCTCAGCGGCAAAGAAAGTCAGCGAAGCGCCAGCCTGCTCGAATGCCGACCAGAAAAAGATCACGAAGGCCGACAGAATCATGATCACAGCCAGACGCTGTTTCTCGATATGGGTCAGCGGCTCATGCTTGATGGCCTTGCCCGAGGCGTCCAGCTTGGACACCGGTGCCATGCCGATGGCGGTGCCTTCCGGCGTGACGAGGTGCTTGTCCTTGAAGAACAGGAACAGGCAGAGCGAGATCAGCATGCCGGTGCCGGCAGCCAGGAAGCCCCATTTGAAGTCGTCCGGATTGCCGGTGTCGCCCAGCGTGCCGCATACCAGCGGGGCCAACAGGGCGCCTGCGTTGATGCCCATATAAAAAATGGTAAAGGCCGAATCGATGCGCTTGTCGCCGACCGGATAGAGCTGGCCGACCATGGACGAGATATTGGGCTTGAACAGGCCATTACCGGCAATCAGCAGACCCAGACCGCCATAAAGCCATGGTGTCGCGAGAGCGGCATTGGTGTGAAACAGGCCGGACGTGAACATGGCGAACTGGCCGGCTGCCATCAATAGCGCACCCACCACGATGGAGCGGCGGTTGCCCCAGAAGCGGTCGGAGATGTAGCCACCCAATAGCGGTGCGAAATAGACCAGACCGGTAAACGAACCGTAAATTTCGGACGCTTGCACCTTGTCGTACATCAGGGCGTTAACCATGAACAGTACGAAGAGGGCGCGCATGCCGTAATAACTGAAGCGTTCCCACATTTCTGTGGCGAACAAAAGATAGAGCCCCTTGGGGTGCTGGCGAAGCATGTCGTTTTATCCTTTTTTCTAACCCTGTGTGTCTTTATGTGCCAGCTTGATGTGTGGTGTTATAGCGCTGGCTTCTGTTTTCAGAAATACCATGATTCAACTTGTTAGTTCAACATTAAATAATTAAATACGAAGATTTATTTGCTTTGGGTGTTGTACGTTTAGGTGGGTTATAAGCGGGATTGGGATGGTTATTGTTTTTAACGAATTGTTTTATATATTATTTTTTGCCATGTAGCAGTTTGTGCTGCACTCGGGGGGATGACAGAAAAAAACGGGGCGAAAGCCCCGTTTGATGTGAGTGCTGAAGCAGATTCAGTTACCGACCGGGTCTACCCAGATGATTGGTGCCTGGCCATTTTGTGGCAACGCCTCGACTTGCTGCTTGCTGCTCATCAGCAACTGGCCGTCCAGATAGATACGTGCCTCCAGTGCATAACGGCCGTCAGCACGGAGAGCCGGCTTGTCGTAGCGCAGGGAGAACGGCAGCGGAAAGCCCTTGGGTTGTTCGAGGATTTGCTCGGCCAATATCACCGAAGGTGCACCTTCGCGCGAGATATCCAGTAAACGTATCTCGGCCCGGGTTTTGGCTGGCGGCAACGCCAGACGTATTTTATAGGCGACCGTGCCTTCCAGCTGTGCTGCCTGATAGCTGGATGGCGTGGCGCAGGCGGCTAGGAGCGGCATGACCAGTGCCAAAAGCCAGATCTTGCCGCGCATCATGGCTCCACTGCTTCCAGCTTGGGTGTACCCAGCAGCACCGAGTAGCTTTCCAGCGGACGCCATTCGCCTTGTATCCGCCACTGGTTGGCGGTGTCCTCCAGACGCAAATACCAGTGGTTGGCATTGGCAGGCTTAAGCGTGCCCTGGTACTGGCCGGGGGCGGTGGCCTTGAGCATGACGAGCTGATCCTGTTCTTCGCGTGCAGGATGGAATAGGCGTAGTTGCAGCGTATCGGGCAGTGTCGCCTGGCTCGTCGTGTGGATGCGCACCGCCCTCATATCAGGACTGATCAGCACTTGGGCGGTGAGGGCCAGCTTTGCCGCCGCCTCATCGCGGCGCAGCTCCATATTGATTTCCTTGCCCTGTTTGTAATAGTCATCGCTGACCATGCCGTCATCCGACACCACGGCCAGCCACAGGGTGATGGCGCCGGCGACGACGACGATGGCCGGGCCGGAGAATAGGCCCAGTGCCCAGGGCTCCTTATACCAGGGGCGCATGGCCCCGGTGGTTTTCTGCATGCTTGCTTTACTCCCCGATGAAGCTGGATTTTTCTTCGATCTCGAACGAGTCATCCTGCGCCTTGATCTCGAACTTGATCTTGTGACTGCCTTGCGGTGCGTGTTCCGGTTCGACTTGTACCCGTACCGGAATCAGTTCGTTGGCCATGGGCGCCAAGGTCAGCTTTTGCTGGTCGCTGACCAGTTTGATGCCTTCCAGTCCCTCGACGCTGATTTCCAGCTTGATCGGCATATCGCTGACATTGATCAGACGAATGCTGTAGCTGTTTTCCAGTAAGCCATCGTCGGTTTCGCGTACCAGTGACGCCCGGTCACGGATGATATCGACTTTCAATGGCTGGCGCAGCGCCAGCGATGTCAGGGCCGAGCCCAGTACGATGGCCAGCACCAGTGCATACATCACCACACGCGGGCGCTTGAGCCGGCTCCAGAATGCCGACTCCGGGTACTTGCCCTCCAGAGCTGCTTCGGTGGTGTAACGGATCAGGCCACGCGGGCTGCCCATCTTGTCCATCACCTCGTCGCAGATATCGATGCAGGCGGCGCAACCGATGCACTCGTATTGCAGGCCGTCGCGGATGTCGATGCCGACCGGGCATACATGGATGCACTGCTTGCAATCGATACAGTCTCCCAGACCTGCAGCTTTGGCATCAGTTCCCTTCTTGCGTGCGCCACGCGTTTCGCCGCGCTTCTCGTCATAGGAAATGACCAGCGTATCTTCGTCGAACATCACGCTCTGGAAGCGGGCATACGGGCACATATATTTGCATACCTGCTCGCGCATTTTGGCGGCGAACAGATAGGTAAAACCGGCGTAGAAGAAGATCCAGAAGGTTTCCCATGGACCGAAGTCGAAAGTGGGCAGGGCAGCGACCAGATCGCGGACGGGGGTAAACCAGCCAACCAGGGTAAAGCCGGTCAGCAAGGAAAATGCAATCATCAGGCTGTGCTTGGTCAGCTTGATGCGGAACTTGCGCGCGCTCATCGCTTCCTTATCCAGCTTCATGCGCTGGTTGCGGTCGCCTTCGGTCCAGTGCTCTATCCACAGCATGATTTCGGTGTACACCGTCTGCGGGCAGGCATAGCCGCACCACAGACGCCCGGCAATGGTTGTCCATACGAACAGACCGAATGCCGCGCTCATCAGCAAGGCTGCGAGATAGACGAAGTCTTGTGGCCAGATGGTCAGGCCGAACAGATAGAACTTGCGGTTGACCATGTCCCATAGCACCGCCTGGCGTCCGTTCCATTGCAGCCCGGGCATGCCGAAGAAAACCAGTTGGGTGCCGAGAATGAACAGGATGCGCCAGTTGGCAAAGATCCCCTTGACGCTCTTGGGGTAGAGTTTCTTCTGGGCTTCGTATAGCGAGCGGGTTTCCGGTTCTTTGGGGGAGGGAGTCCCTTGCTCGACCTTGATGGGGATCTTGCGCAGCGAGTCGGACATTTCAGCTTCCTGTAAGAGGGTTTCGCAAAGCCCGCCAGGCAGACGGGCTTTGCGCAATCCACTTGATGAATGTCTATTTATTATATCGCAATATATATTGATGGGCTAAAAATAACTGCCCGCCGAAGCGGGCAGTTGTCTGCAGGGCGTTATTGCGCCTTGGTGTTGTTGGACAGACCCCAGACATAGGCGGTCAGTACGTGCACCTTGTCGTCGCCGAGGAAGTCTTTCCATGCCGGCATCTGGTTCTGGCGACCGTTGGTAATGGTCTGGATGATGGTCTTTTCAGTACCGCCATACAGCCAGGTGCTATCGGTCAGATTAGGTGCACCCATTGCCTGGTTGCCTTTGCCGTCAGCGCCATGGCAGGCGATACAAACGGTATTGAAGGCTTCCTTGCCGCGTGTGGCGCGCTCGGTGTCATGCTTCTTGCCCGATAGCGACAGTACGTAGTTGGCGGTGTCCTTAACCTTTTCCTCACCGAAGGCAGCGCCCCATGGCGGCATCTGGCCATGGCGGCCACCGGCGATAGTGGCGTGAATCGCTTCGGTACTGCCGCCCCACAGCCAGTCGTTGTCGGTCAGATTAGGGAAACCCTTGGCACCGCGTGCATCCGAACCGTGGCACTGTACGCAGTAGGTCTGAAACAGGCGCTTGCCCATTTCCTGCGCCTGCGGGTCAGCTGCGACCGCCTTGACATCCATGCTGCGGTACTTGGCATACAGCGGCTCGTACTTGGCTTGCGCCTGCGCCACTTCTTCCTTGTACTGGCCGACCGAGGTCCAGTTACGCAGACCTTTCCAGTTGCCCAGACCCGGGTAGAGCGTCAGGTAGCCGATACCGAAGGCGATGGTCAGGTAGAACATCCACATCCACCAGCGTGGCAGCGGGTTGTTGTACTCTTCCAGATCATCATCCCAGCGGTGGCCGGTGGTGTCTTCCGCTTCGCCTGCCTTGTTGACCTTCTGTCGCGACTGCGTGAACAGAACGAAAGTCACCCAGATAATGCCGGCTACCACGATGACCGTGATATAGGTACTCCAGAAATTACTCATTGCTTGACTCCCTTGGAAGCCTGGCCGGATGGGCTATCCGGCATATGCTCGTCATCCATGAAGGGCAGCATGCCTGCCTCTTCATAGCGCTGTTTGGACTTCTTGCTGTAGGCGCCGATCAGAATCACGAGAAAAATCGTGAAGCAGGCCAGCGTATACAGGCTGCGAGAAAAATTGACCCATTCCATGATTAGCGGGTGTTCTTCAGCGCAAGACCCAAGCCTTGCAGGTAAGCAATCAGCGCATCCATTTCGGACTTGCCCTCGACTTCTGCTGCTGCGGCAGCAATTTCGGCATCGGTGTACGGTACGCCAACCTTGCGCAGTGCTTCCATCTTGCCTGGCACGATGGCTGCATCAGCAAGGTTTTTCGCCAGCCACGGGAAGGACGGCATGTTCGACTCCGGCACCACATCGCGCGGATTCATCATGTGAACACGGTGCCATTCGTCGGAGTAACGGCCACCTACACGCGCCAGGTCAGGACCGGTACGCTTGGAGCCCCACTGGAACGGATGGTCGTAGACCGATTCACCGGCAACCGAGTAGTGGCCGTAGCGTTCGGTTTCGGCACGGAACGGACGGATCATCTGCGAGTGGCAGTTGTAGCAGCCTTCGCGGATATAGATGTCGCGACCGGCCAGTTGCAGCGCGGTGTAAGGCTTGACGCCGGCCACCGGCTCGGTGGTCTGTTTCAGGAACATCAGTGGAACAATCTCCACCAATGCAGCCACGCTGATGACCATCAGGGTCAGTACGATCAGGTAGCCGACCTTTTCTTCAATCAGTTTCTGGATCTTTTCCATGTTTGTTTCCTTCAGCCCTTAGTGAGCCGACGCGGTAGCGGCAGGGATCTTGGCATCAAACGGCTTGCCGGCAACCGCAGTGCGGTACACGTTGTAAGCCATCAGGAACATACCACCCAGATACAGGGCGCCACCCAGCAGACGTACGAAGTGGTACGGATAGGTCACTTTCACCACTTCAGCAAAGGCGTAAGTGAGGGTGCCATCCGGGTTCAGCGCACGCCACATCAGGCCCTGCATCACGCCGGAGATCCACAGTGCGGCGATGTAGAGCACCACGCCCACGGTTGCCATCCAGAAGTGTGCTTCGATCAGCTTGATGCTGTGCATTTGCTCACGGCCGAACAGGCGCGGGATCAGGTAGTACATGGAGCCGATGGTGATAAAGCCTACCCAGCCCAGTGCGCCGGAGTGCACGTGGCCAACGGTCCAGTCGGTGTAATGGCTCAGCGCGTTGACGGTCTTGATCGACATCATCGGACCTTCGAAGGTCGACATGCCGTAGAACGACAGCGATACCACCAGGAACTTGAGGATAGGGTCGGTGCGCAGCTTGTGCCAGGCGCCGGACAGGGTCATCACGCCGTTGATCATGCCGCCCCAGCTAGGTGCCAGCAGAATCAGCGAGAACACCATACCGATAGACTGGGTCCAGTCCGGCAGGGCGGTGTAATGCAGGTGGTGCGGGCCCGCCCACATATAGGTGAAGATCAGTGCCCAGAAGTGCACTACCGACAGGCGGTAGGAGTAGACCGGACGGCCGGCTTGCTTAGGCACGAAGTAGTACATCATGCCGAGGAAGGCAGCGGTCAGGAAGAAGCCCACGGCATTGTGGCCATACCACCATTGCACCATGGCATCGACGGCACCGGCGTAGACCGAGTAGGACTTGGTCAGGCTGACTGGAATCGCCATGCTGTTGACTACGTGCAGCAGGGCCACGGCCAGAATGAATGCGCCGTAGAACCAGTTGGCGACATAGATGTGCTTGACCTTACGGATGCCGATGGTGCCAAAGAATACGATGGCGTAGGCAACCCAGACCACGGTGATCAGCAAATCGATAGGCCATTCCAGTTCTGCATACTCCTTGCCCTGGGTAATGCCCAGTGGCAGGGTGATTGCAGCCAGAACGATGACGGTTTGCCAGCCCCAGAAAGTAAAGGCAGCCAGCTTGTCCGAAATCAGGCGGACGTTACAGGTGCGTTGTACGACATAGTACGAGGTGGCAAACAGGCCGCAGCCGCCGAAGGCGAAAATCACGGCATTGGTGTGCAGGGGGCGCAGGCGGCCAAAGTGTAGCCAGGGTCCGATATTCAGGTCTGGCCAGACAAGTTGGGCCGCAATGATTACGCCTACCAGCATGCCGACGATACCCCACACGACGGTCATGATGGCAAACTGGCGCACCACCTTATAGTTATAAGTGGATTGCGTTTCCATTAACGATTCTCCAAAGTTGCGAACTAAAACGTTTTTATGTCATCCATTAAGCTATGCGTCTCACGTTTATGCTTAATGTTGCCATTATGTGCGATGCCCTGCTTTTGCCGGTGTACTGGCCGGGGTGATATTGCCCCTGACAGCACAAAGGGATGCCTTGTAACAGTTCGACATTCTATCCAATTGGCAAGCTTCCGGCCAGACTGGTTTGTGCAATGCAGTAGCTGTTTTCAGCCTTTATCTGCAAGACAATCCAAAATCATCCGGCAATAAAACAATTTGAATTGTATTGTCATATTTTGTCTGCTTGTTGATGCAGGTCAAACTTTTGCATCAGTGGCCCGCCAGCGGGGCTTATTCCTTACCTGCCACAGGAATTTTTAATCCATGACGTCTTCCATTTCTTATCGCATCGTTGCCGCCCAGCCTGCCGCCCACCTTTTTGCCGTGACGCTGAGCGTGGATGAGCCTGCGGCAAACGGGCAGGTTCTGCGTTTGCCGGCATGGATACCCGGTAGTTATATGATCCGCGACTTTGCCCGGCATATCGTGGCGCTCAGTGCCCATAGTGCTGGGCGAGCATTGAGCGTGACCAAGCTGGATAAACACAGCTGGCAGGTCGAGCCTTGTGCCGGCCCCTTGGTGTTGAACTATCAGGTATATGCCTTTGATCTGTCGGTACGCGGTGCTTACCTTGACCTTGAGCGCGGATTTTTTAATGCGTCCAGCCTGTGTCTGGCCGTAGTGGGTCAGGAGTCGCAGCCGCACCGTCTGGAGATTGGCGCGCCCGAGTCGGTATCCGGCAACTGGAAACTGGCGAGTGCCTTGCCTGCATTGGATATCGATCAGGCCGGTTTCGGCTGTTATCTGGCGGACAGTTACGATGCGCTGATTGATCACCCGTTCGAAATGGGGAGTTTCGAGGAAGTTTGCTTTACTGCCTGTGGCGTGCCGCACCGTTTTATTGTCTCCGGCCGCCATCATCACGCCGACCTTGCGCGTCTGGCGCGTGATACGCAGCGGATCTGTGAATACCAGATACGTCTGTTCGGCGCAGTGGCGCCCTTTGCCGGCTATCTTTTTATGCTCTTTGTTGGTGGCGATGTGTACGGCGGTCTGGAGCATCGCAACAGTACCGCGCTGATGGCGGGACGCGATGATTTGCCGCTGCAGGGGGATGACAGCCTGAGTGACGGCTATGTGCAGTTGCTGGGCCTGATCAGCCATGAGTACTTTCATAGCTGGAATGTAAAGCGGATCAAGCCGGCCGCCTTTACGCCTTACGATCTGACGCAGGAAAACCACACCCGCCTGCTGTGGGCCTTTGAAGGCGTGACCTCTTATTACGATGATCTGACGCTGGTGCGCAGCGGCCTGATCGACAAAAAGCGCTATCTTGGGCTGCTGGCCAAGACCGTCACGGCCGTTGCCCGTGGCAGTGGCCGCTTAAAGCAGACGCTGGAAGAGTCGAGTTTTGATGCCTGGACCAAGTTTTACCGGCAGGACGAAAACAGTCCCAACGCCATCGTCAGTTATTACGCCAAAGGTGCGCTGGCCGCGCTGGCGCTGGATTTGTTGATACGGCGTGATACGGCCGGGCGCTGTTCGCTGGATGATGTGATGCGCGCCTTATGGTCGCGCCATCAGCAGGATGGCCAGGGGGTGGGCGAGACAGAATGGGAGACACTGGCCGGCGAGGTGAGCGCTCTGGATCTGAAACCGTTTTTTGATCTGGCGCTCAGAAGCTGTGCCGAATTGCCACTGGCCGAGTTGCTGGCAGACGCGGGGGTTGCGTTTATGTTGACGCCGTCGGATTCGGCTAGCGACCGTGGCGGCGTGGTAGAGATGATGCCTTGCTCATCCTTGCGTGCTGTTCTCGGGGTAAAATCCGTGTCCGATCCTTTGGGCGTTCGCCTGCTGCAGGTGTGGGATGGTGGCGCGGCACAAGCGGCCGGCCTGTCATCTGGTGATGTGATGCTGGCGCTGGATGGCGTGAAAGTCGGTGATCTGGAGAAGACGCTGTCGCGCTATCGCCCTGGCGACAAAGTCCGCATCCACGCGTTTCGGCGCGATGAACTAATGGAATTCGAGATTGCCCTGCAAGGCGGGGCTGCCGATACTTGCCGCCTGCTGTTGCAAAACGACGGTGGTAGCTGGCTTGAGTAACAAGCGCGTCAACAGCGCGGGAGACAAAGCGTGAGTACACAAAGAGATATCAAGTATTTAGCCGATTATCAGGCACCGGATTTTTTGATCGACAAGGTTGATCTGACTTTTGACGTGGGCGAAATGGCTACGCGCGTTAAATCGCGTCTGGTGATGCGACGCAAGCTGGGCGGCGGGCAAGAGGGCGCTCTCGTGCTGGACGGTTCTGCCAGGCTGGTTTCGCTACTGCTGGATGGCGACAAGCTGGATGCGTCGCGCTATAGCCTGCAAGGCGAGACGCTGACGATTGCCGATGTGCCGGACAGCTTTATTCTCGAAGTGGAAACCGAGCTGGAACCCGCCGCCAATACCAGCCTGATGGGCCTGTATGCTTCTGGCGGCAATCTGTTTACCCAGTGCGAGCCCGAGGGCTTTAGAAAAATCACCTATTACCTCGACCGTCCGGATGTGATGGCCAAGTTCACCACCACCATCATCGCCGACAAGCAGGCCTATCCTGTTCTCCTGTCCAATGGCAACAAGGTGGGCGAGGGCACGCTGGACAAGAAGCGTCACTGGGTGAAGTGGGTTGACCCCTATAAAAAGCCAGCCTATCTGTTTGCCCTGGTCGCCGGCCGCCTGTCCGTACTGAAAGACAGCTTTACCACCCGTAGTGGCCGTGCTGTTGCGCTGGAAGTATGGACCGAGCCGGTCGATCTGGATAAATCGCACCATGCCATGGCCTCGCTCAAGCATGCTATGCAGTGGGACGAGCGGCGCTTCGGCCTCGAGTACGACCTCGACATCTATATGATTGTGGCTGTTGGCGACTTCAATATGGGGGCGATGGAGAACAAGGGCCTCAATATCTTCAATACCAAGTATGTGCTGGCTAGGCAGGATACGGCGACCGATGCCGACTTCGAGGGCGTCGAGGCGGTGATCGGTCACGAGTATTTCCATAACTGGACCGGCAACCGCGTAACCTGCCGCGACTGGTTCCAGCTATCGCTCAAGGAAGGGCTGACGGTGTTCCGTGATCAGGAGTTTTCGGCCGATCTGGGCAGTCGCGCGGTCAAGCGTATCGAAGACGTGAAGTCATTGCGTGCGCTGCAGTTTCCGGAAGATGCCGGCCCGACTGCCCACCCCATCCGCCCGGCGTCTTATATCGAGATGAACAACTTTTACACCATGACGGTGTACGAGAAGGGTGCCGAAGTGGTGCGCATGTATCACACCTTATTGGGTGAAGCGGGCTTCCAGAAGGGCATGGCGCTTTACTTTAAGCGCCACGATGGCCAGGCGGTGACCTGTGACGACTTCCGTGCGGCCATGGCGGACGCAAACGGAACGGATCTGGACCAGTTTGCCCTGTGGTATAGCCAGGCCGGTACGCCGGTATTGAAAGTGAGCAGCCAGTATCATGCTGCCGACCGGGTATACAGCCTGACGGTGACGCAGCACACGCCAGGGCAGGCTGATGTCCTGCCTTTGCATATTCCGCTGGCGCTGGGTCTGGTGGGGCGCGATGGTCAGGACCTGCCCCTGCAGCTGGAAGGCGAGGATGTGGCGACGGTCGGCACGCGGGTGCTGGATGTCAAGGCGCAAAGCCAGAGCTTCCGTTTTACCGGCATAGACAGCGAGCCTGTTCCTTCGCTGTTGCGCGGTTTTTCCGCCCCGGTGAAGCTGGACTACAACTGGCGCGACGACGAACTGGCTTTTTTGATGGCAAACGACAGCGACAGCTTCTGCCGCTGGGAAGCGGGGCAAAAACTGTCCGAGCGGGTGTTTGTGCGCCTGCTGGGTGATGCGCTCGCCGGGCGTGAACTGCGCTTGCCGGAGAGTCTGGTCGCGGCAATGCGTACCATCCTGACGGATTTGACGCTGGACGCTGCGTTTAAAGCCCTGATGCTGAGTTTGCCTGGCGAGGCGGATATTCTCGAGATGGTGGACGAGGCCGATCCTGCGCATATCCATGCGGTGCGCGAGAGCTTGTTGACGCAGCTGGCTAAGTCGTTGCGTGGCGAGTGGCACGAAACGCTAAAGCTGAACCAGACGCGTAGCTACCGGCCGCAAGACGCCGGTCAGCGCCAGCTGAAAAACCTGGCATTGGCCATGCTGTGCCGTTTGCCTGATGCCTGGCCGGTGGAAAGCGCCAAGGCGCAGTATCTGGTGGCCGACAATATGTCGGACCAGATCGGCGCCTTGAACGCTTTGCGTGATCATGACAGTGAAGCGCGACGCGAGTGCCTGGAGGCTTTTGACCGGCAATGGCGGCAGGAAGCCTTGGTGATGGACAAGTATTTTGCCTTTATCGCCAGCGCGCAGCGGCCGGACACCCTGCAACAGGTGCAGGCGGCTCTGGCCCATCCGGCGTTTTCGCTGAAAAACCCCAATAAGGCCAGAAGCCTGCTTGGTACCTTCGGGCGTAATATGGCGGCTTTTCATGCCTCCGACGGTTCGGCTTACCGCTTTATGGCCGATCAGGTGCTGGCGGTTGATGCTTTCAACCCGCAAGTAGCCAGCCGTCTGGTTCAGGTGTTCAACCGCATGCAAAAGCTTGAGCCCAAGCGGCGCGCGCTGATGCGTGCCGAGCTTGCGCGTATTCTGGCGCAGCCTGAACTATCGCGTGATGTTTACGAAATCGTCTCCAAGAATCTGGATGTCTGATTGATGCCGGCCGCCTTGCCAGGTGGCCGCTTAACCCCGGACGGGCATGGCCCGTCCTTTTTATTGTGTATTTCATTCATGTCCAAGCGTTATTCGATGTCCGGTGTGCTGACCCTCGCCTTTTTGTGGCTGGTGTGGGGAGGGAACTGGATCGTCACCAAGCTGGGGCTGGCCTATGCCAGCGCCGCCCAGTTGGGCCTCTTGCGTACCGTGCTGGCTATTGCGACGCTGGGCGTCATTTTGCTGTTAAGCAAGCGCTCGTTGCGTCCACCGCCTTTTGTGCCGACCTTTTTGCTGGGCCTGACCCAGACGGCAGGCTTTGTACTGCTGACCAATCTGGCGCTGGCTGCCGGCGGGGCGGGCAAGGTGTCGGTGTTGTGCTACACCATGCCGTTCTGGACGCTGTTGCTTGCGCGTGTTTATCTGGGCGAGCGCCTGCTGAAAGTGCAATGGCTGGCGGTGGGTCTGGCTTTTGCCGGCCTGCTGGCGATTCTCGAACCGTGGAACCTGTCCGGTAGCTGGTTGTCCGATGTGCTGGCCATTGGCGGCGGCCTGGTATGGGCTATCGCGGCTATCATCGCCAAAAAACTCAGAACCCAGCATAAGGTCGACACGCTGGCGCTGACCTTCTGGCAAATGCTGTGGGGTGCCGTACCCTTGTTGCTACTGTTGCCGCTCTTTCCGGCGCAGCCGCTGGTGTTCTCGTGGCCCTTGTTGTGGGTCTCTTTGTTTGCCGGTGTGCTGGCTGGCGGTCTGGGCTGGCTGGCATGGATGAGCCTGCTGACGCGCTTGTCGGCCGGTATGGCCGGCTTGAATATCCTGGCCGTTCCTGCCGTGGCGGTCATGATGGCGTGGCTGGCGCTGGGCGAAGTGCCGACGTTGGCCGAGGGGCTCGGTATGGGGCTGGTGACGCTGGCACTGGGCCTGCTCGCCGGGGTGACCTTGTGGCGTGAGCGCAAGTTGGGCTAAGTGCGATAAAAATTGATTGAAAGCCAATTTGAAAAAATGGTTGACGCCTTCGATTCTGCTTGCTTATAATGCGTCCCTACTGATCGCGGAGAGATGCCGGAGAGGCTAAACGGCCCTGACTCGAAATCAGTGGGCGGCGTATGCCGCACTAGGGTTCGAATCCCTATCTCTCCGCCAGTACCACAGCGCTAAGCCCCGAATTTCGGGGCTTTTTGCTTTTCTGCCTTTGCCCGCGGCTGA
Organism: Aquitalea sp. S1-19; assembly: GCF_024343515.1. NCBI lineage: Bacteria > Pseudomonadati > Pseudomonadota > Betaproteobacteria > Neisseriales > Chromobacteriaceae > Aquitalea > Aquitalea sp. S1-19. The sequence continues at coordinate 15,499 of NZ_RJTZ01000040.1, forward strand.
CCAGCATTGTTTTTTCAGCGTCTTCCCCTTCTTTTTCAATCGTGCGCTTTGCTTTTTTGACAGGGTGACCGGTTTGCCGGCATGATTGCTTGGTCATATTTGCTTGCCCGCTATTTTTTGTGCATGCAGATTCCACCCAAAAAGGAAGGGTTATGAACGCCGTTGCTTCGGCTTCCCTGTCTTTGCCATCCGCTCACCATGCGCCTAGCTGGGTCACACTAGACCCCATGCTGGCCGATGATTTTCCGCGCGCCTGAGTTTTCTTCTGTTTGACGGCCCCATGGCCGGATATCGCTTGATCAAACACGACACACTGACCGCACATGCCGTGCGGCAGGGAGAAACTCATGGCCAGACGCATTCCCGAACCGTTCCGTATCAAGATGGTGGAGCCTATCCGCCAGACCACACCCGACTATCGTCGTGCCAAGCTGGCCGAGGCCGGCTGGAATCCGTTCCTGCTCGATGCAGAAGACGTATATATCGATCTGTTGACCGACTCGGGTACCGGCGCGATGTCGGATCGGCAGTGGGCCGGCCTGATGATGGGCGACGAGGCCTACGCCGGCAGCCGCAACTTCAAGCATTTGCAGGCGACGGTGGCCGAGGTGTTCGGTTATGCTCACACCATTCCTACGCATCAGGGGCGAGGCGCCGAGCAGATCCTGTTTCCCGAGCTGGTGAAGCGCTGCCGTGGCGCTGCGCCGCTATTCGTGTCCAATTACCACTTCGACACCACCAAGGCGCATGTGGAAATGGCCGGAGGGCGGGCGCTGAACGTGCTCGACGCGCGTGCGTTCGACACCACCACACCTTACGACTGGAAGGGCAACTTCGATCTGGCGCGGCTGGAAGCGGTGCTGGACGAGGCGGGCGACAACGCCGCCGGCCTGATCATCACCATTACCTGCAATAGCGCCGGCGGTCAGCCGATGTCCATGGACAATATCCGTGACGCCAGTGTGCTTGCGCGCTCGCGCGGGGTGCCGGTGGTAATCGATGCGGCGCGTTTTGCCGAGAACGCCTGGTTTATTCGCGAGCGCGACTCTGCCTACCGCGCGGTGGCGATTACCGACATCGTGCGCGAGATGTTCGGTTACGGCGATATGTTCACCATGTCGGCCAAGAAGGACGCGCTGGTGAATATCGGCGGACTGTGTTGCTTTAAAAATGATGTCGACCTGGTCCGTGCGGTGCAGGTGCGCTGCGTGCCGATGGAGGGCTTTGTCACCTATGGCGGACTGGCCGGGCGCGATATGGAGGCGATGGCCATCGGTCTGAAAGAGGGCATGGAGCAGGCGTATCTCGATTACCGTATCGCTCAGGTCGCGTATCTGGGCGAGCGCCTGGCAGCCGGCGGGGTGCCGATCCAGACGCCGACCGGCGGGCATGCGGTGTTTGTCGACGCGAAGAAGATGCTGCCGCATATCCCGGCCGGCCAGTTTCCGGCGCATGCGCTGGCGTGCGAGCTGTATCTGGAGGGCGGTATCCGTGCCGTCGAGATCGGCTCGCTGCTGTTGGGACGCAATCCGGCAAGCAGCGAACAGGAAGCGTCGCCGTTCGAATTGATGCGCCTGACCATCCCGCGCCGCGTCTACACCAACGACCATATGGATTACATCGCCGACTGCCTGATTGATGTGCTGGCGCGTGCGTCCTCGGTGCGCGGGCTGGATTTCGAGTACGAGCCGCCCATTTTGCGTCACTTTACCGCGCGCCTGAAGCCGAACTAACTGGCGAGTGTGCTTTTGCCTGCCCTGCTGCCGCCCTTCATGGGCGGCATTTTGCATGCGGTGTGCAATGCGGGCTGATCCGCATTGGGGCATACCGATATAACTGATAAGATTCGCTTATTGCAATTAAGCGGGTTGTTGAACCATGAAATGTCCATTTTGCGGCCATGCCGACACCCAGGTCATTGATTCGCGCGTGAACGAGGATGGCACCAGCATCCGCCGCCGTCGCCGTTGCCTATTGTGCGAAAAACGCTTCACCACTTTTGAAAATGCCGATGTGCGTATGCCGCAGGTGGTGAAAAGCGGTGGCCATCGTGCCGAATTCGATGTGGCCAAGGTGAGGACCAGTTTTTTGCGCGCGCTGCACAAGCGCCCGGTGCCGACCACGCTGGTGGATGCCGCCATCGACCGCATCTGTCAGCGTCTGTTGCAACTGGGTGAGCGCGAGATCGACTCGCGCGCGATAGGCGAGATGGTGATGAACGAGCTGTCCAAGCTGGACAAGGTGGCTTATGTGCGTTTCGCCTCGGTCTACAAGAGCTTTCAGGATATCTCCGAGTTTACCGATGCCATCAAGGAAATCGAGAAGTCGGCCGAGTAAGTCCGGTCGCAGGAGCTGTCATGTCGTTTAGTGCTGCCGATCATCTGTATATGCAACAGGCCCTGCGTCTGGCTGCGCTGGGGCTGAATACCACCACGCCCAATCCGCGCGTGGGCTGCGTGCTGGTGCGCGATGGAATTGTGGTGGGCGAGGGCTGGCATGTGCGTGCCGGCGAGCCGCATGCCGAGGTATTTGCCTTGCGCGAGGCGGGGGCGCGTGCACGCGGCGCGACCGCCTATGTCACGCTGGAGCCTTGCAGCCATCACGGTCGCACGCCGCCTTGCGCACAGGCCTTGATCGACGCCGGTGTCACGCGTGTGGTGGCGGCTATGGTCGATCCTTATCACGAGGTGGCCGGACGGGGCTTGGCCATGCTGGCTGCGGCCGGCATCGATACCGCCGCCGGTTTGCTGGCCAGCGAAGCTGCTGAGCTTAACAAGGGCTTTGTGTCGCGCGTGAGCCGCGAGCGGCCATGGGTCACGCTCAAGGCCGCAGCCAGTCTGGATGGTAAGACGGCGCTGTTGAACGGGCAAAGCCAGTGGATTACCGGCCCTCAGGCACGCCATGATGTGCAGGCGCTGCGTGCGCGCTCCTGTGCCATTCTCACCGGTAGTGGCACGGTGCTGGCCGATAATCCGCAATTGACGGTCCGCGAGATCGCCACGGCACGCCAGCCCTTGCGGGTGGTGGTCGACGGCGCGCTGCAGACATCGCCTGACGCGCGCATTTACGGGCCGGAGGCGCCGACCCTGCTGGTGACGGCGGTCAGCGACACGGCACGTCATCAGCCATGGCTGGTGCATGGGGTTGAAGTCCTGGCCTTGCCGGGTGTGGGGGGGCGGGTTGATCTTGCCGCCTTGATGACGGCGCTCGCGGCGCGTGGCGTGGGGGAGTTGATGGTCGAAGCCGGGGCCGGTTTGGGCGGTGCCCTGGTTGCGGCGGCTCTGGTCGATGAGCTGGTCTTGTATCTGGCACCTTGCCTGATCGGCGATACGGCGCGCGGCCTGTTTGCCTGGCCTGAGTTGCAAAGCCTGGCGGATAAACAACAACTGACGTGGCGCGATGCGCGCCAGGTGGGGGTGGACATGCGTCTGACGCTGGGCATCAGTGTGAGGGCAAGCGGTGGATAAAACATATCTGGCGGTCGCGCTGCAGGCTTATTTACAGCTTTTGGCCGGCAAGGGGGCGGAGCCTGCCGTGTGCTCGCGCCGACGTGTACTGCTGACGGCATTGAATGCCCGTTTGCAAGGCCTGCCTTTGCAGCCGGATCATTATCGCCAGGCGGTGGATGCATTGCTTGAGCATTGCGAGGCGGCGGAGCATCCGGCCGTACTGGCAACAGCACGCGAGTATTACTATTTCTGGCTGGGTGATGTAGCACGGCTGGCGCGCAAAAATGCGTGCGGCGGCTTTTTTACCACGCTTCATCCGAGCGTTCCCCTGGCCGGCTCGCTATCCGAATTGCAGGCTCAGATGGTGCAAAGCGGCTTTGATGACTTTCCGCCAGCGCTGGAAATCTATCTGGGTGAGCTGTATGAAAATGGTGTCGATGCCCGGCTGCTGGAGCAGTATGAGGCGCTGATCAAGCCTTTGCTATTTCTGCTGCGGGACCAGTTGCATCATGCGGACAGCTACCGCATGGCGGTGGACGGCATGCTGCTGCAGCCGGGAGCACAGGTGTGGCGCGATGATTTTCTGCATATTTCGCGGGAATTCTATTACTACTGGCTGACCTTTCCGCATGCGCGCGCACGCCGTCTGCAGGCATAGCGCACCTTGCGCCGGGGTTTATTCGGTTTTCAGGCGCAGCCAGCGTGTGGCGGCAACAGCCAAGAGCGGCAGCAGTACGCCGATCAGCATGGCGGCGAGCAGTAGTGCGGTCAGCTCGCTGTAGTCGGCGGGCGTGACCAGCACCCCATTGGCAGGGTTGCGTACCTCGCGTGTCAGGGTAAAGACACGGTTCAGGTATTTGGTGCCCAGTTCGCTGGCCGAGAGGGCCAGATTGGTGAACGAGGCCATTACGGCAAAATAGGTGGCTTTCAGCTCTGCGGGCGCCGAGTTGGCTATCCATGCCAGCATGGGAATCATGGCGATCTGCCCCAGGGGCGAGGACAAGGCGGTGTCGATAAGTGCAATAAAGCGGGCATCGATCACGCCGCCGCTATGGGCAGCGGTCCATTGGTGCAGCCCCAGACTCATCGCCAGCGTCGGCAGCGAGAGCAGAAACTGGGCCAGGGTGAGAAAGACAATAATGTATTGCATCGAGCGCTCGGCCATAAAGCGGCGCAAGGCAAACATGCCGGCCAGCGTCAGCACGCTGCCGATCAGCGACAAGATGGCAAAGAAGTGGGCGTCGAATCCCAGCGTGTCTATGCTCCACCATGTGACCCCGGCACCGGGGGCGGGGGCGGCCCGGAACATAAAGATCAGTAGCGCAGTACCCAGCAGCGTGCGCCTGGCCTCTGGCGCCAGTACACGGGTCAGGCGTGCCATCAGCAGCAAAATAATCAGCAGCGAACCGGCAAAAATGGCCTCTTGTCCGTAGGCGGCTTCCGACATGCCCATCAGCAGGGTAAACACAACAAATGCCGCACTGCCCCCCAGCAGTTTCCAGTTGATCTCGGTGGAGCCGCTGCTGTGTGCCGTCAGTTCGCGTATGGCCTGATCGGACAGGCCGTGCTGGCGCAGCTTTTTCACCCGCTGGCGCTGTAACTGGCCTGCCAGCAGGACACCGGCGACCGAAATCAGCGGAATGGCCAGCGCCATCAGGTAAATATCGCGGTAAAGCGCGGCCTGTTCGGCGCGCGCCAGCGAGGCGCTGTCGTCAAACAGCCACAGATTGGCCAGTGCGACCAGAATGCTGCCGCCGATAATGGCTACCCGTCCCAGCGTCTGCATCGTCGTGTGCATGCGGCGTATTTCTTCGGGCAGGCAAGGGCTGCCGTTACTATGGATGTGCGGCACGGCCTCGACTGTCATCGCATCGGCTACCGCGTCCTGTAGTACATAACCGACGGGAGCCAACAGGCTGGCCAGCACATACCAGGCATTGACATGCATGATGGCCGCTATGGCTTCGCGCTGGTCGATCAGCAGCGCCATGATGGACAGACTGATGGCAATCAGTGTCGCCCCCAGATAGACCAGCCAGTTCTTGTGTCGCCACATCAGGTCGACAAGATGGCCTAGCGGCATTTTCAGCGCCCAGGGGATGCCGGCCCAGAAGCCCAGTGCCGCAAGGAATTCGGCCGATAGCCCGAGGTAGTCCTTGACGAAGAAGGTGCCGACAATGCCGGTCAGCCCCTGAATGCCGGCGGCGACATAGACCATCAAAGGAGGCAGGTAGCTTAGGCGCATCTCGCGCCCGAGCGCGAATAGATGGCTGTCCAGTAAGCGCAGAACCGGACCGGCTTGCGGACGCTTGGCTTGCGCGCGTACCGGTACCCTTAGCAAAAAGCCAAGCAGGATGGCCGCAATGACCGCCAGCAACAGGCGATGCGTATTGTCAGGCATCAGCAGCATGCTGCTGCCGAACGACAGGCAGATCAGGGCAACAGCCCAGGGTTTGACGCCGGGCGGCATGCTGCGGTGCGTCTGCCACTCGCGGATGATCGGGCCGGCCAACTTGTGAGCCAGTAGCGCACGGTGCAGGCGCGGCGAGCTTTTGGCAAAACAGGCGGCGGCCAGCAAGACAAAAGGCGTGGTCGGCAGCAAAGGCAGGAAAACGCCGGCCAGACCCAGCAGCAAGGCCAGACAGCCGCAGGCGGCAAGCACGATGCGCAGCGTACGCGAGCGATGCAGATGCTGCGCAGGGTGCTTGCCGTTCACGCTTTATTCGCCGCGAAAGTCGGGTTTGCGCTTTTCGACAAAGGCGCGTACGCCCTCATGGCCGTCGCGGGTCTGGCTTTGCGCGATGATGGTGCGCGCCTCCAGTGCCAGATGGTTTTCCAGCGTATTTTGATGCGTCTCCAGCAGCAGGGCCTTGACCTTGCCATAGGCGCGGGTCGGCCCTTGTGCCAGGCGACGTGCCAGGGTGGTCACGGTGTCGGCCAGCGCATCAGCAGCGACCACCTGGTTGACCAGACCCCAGTCCAGCGCTTCGGCGGCAGAGAGGGTGCGCCCGGTCAGGTAAAGCTCCATGGCGCGGCGCTGGCCGATCAGGCGCGGCAGCAGCCAGCTGGAGCCGCCATCCGGCGTATAGCCGATCTGGGTGTAGGCGGTGGTAAAGCGCGCGTTGTCGCTGCAAATTGCAATATCGGCCAGCGCCACCAGACTCAGCCCTACGCCGGCGGCCACGCCGTTGACTGCGGCAATCACCGGGATATCCAGCCGCATCAGGCGGGCAACGGCGATGTTCAAGGGATCGGTCATTTCCTGCAGCAACTCTCCCACCCGTGCCGATTGCTCGACAAAAGTGCTGACATCGCCGCCGGCGCAAAAGGCCTTGTCGCCGCTGCCGGTGATCACCAGCGCACGCACGTTTTTGTCGTGCGACAGGCGGTTGGCGATTTCGCCCAGTTCGATAATGCCCGCCGTATTGAGGGCATTGAAGGCGGCCGGGCGGGTGAGTGTCAGCCAGGCGATGCTGTCGCGAATTTCAAAATTGATCATGCTGGTGTTCATCGTATTCCCCGTGTCTTGTTGGTTGTACTGCTGCGTGTGTCGTGTTTTTTTGTGCCACAGCATATACCAAACGGGTTGTTTGTGGCAGGCCGTGCTAAGGTCGGGGTCTTCGCTGTCACACACGAGGTCATCATCATGAGCGCTGCCGTCAAACCCCTGATTACGCTGGCTGATCTGGACAAGCTCGATATCCGTTGCGGTACGATTAGTGCCGTGAGTGATGTCGCCGGCTCCGACAAGCTGGTGCAGTTGTCCGTCGATTTTGGCGATTTTCAGCGCACCATTTTGTGCGGCATCAAGCAGGAGCGTGCCGATCCGGCAGCACTGACCGGCCTGCAGGCCTTGTTTGTAGTGAATCTGGCGCCGAAAAAGATGTGTGGCGTGATGTCGGAAGGAATGATGTTCGATATAGGCTACGCCGACGGCTTGTTGCCGGCGGCGCTGGCCCAGCCCGAGTTTGCCGTGCCCAATGGCGTACGCGCCGGTTAAGCGCCGCGTGTGCGTTGTGTCCGGTGTCGCCATACGCGCCAGACAAGCAGCACACCCAGCAACAGGGCGAACAGCAGCGGCTGGCGCATATCCGATTTGGTCAGCCACCAGAAATGGATGACGGCCAGCATGCTTGCCGGATAGATCAGCCGGTGCAGCTGACTCCAGCGGCGTTTGAGGCGGCGCATCCAGCCATCGGTCGAGGTGATGGCCAGTGGCAGCAGTAACAGCCAGGCACTGAAGCCGACCACGATATACGGGCTTTTCATGATGTCGTCGCCGATGATGGCGGGGTCGCCACCACTTAGCAGCAGATAAATGGCCAGATGTACGCTGGCATAGGCAAACGCATACAGGCCCAGCATGCGGCGCAGGCGCATCAGTTGCGGCCAGTGTCCCAGCTTGACCAGCGGCGTGATGGTCAGCGTTGCCAGCAATAGCGCCAGCGCCCACCAGCCGCTTTCGCGTGTCAGATAATCGGCCGGATCGGCCGCCTCGCCCTGATACACCCGCCAGGCTGCATGTAACAGCGGCACGGCGCACAAGGCAAAAAGCAAGGGCTTGGCCCAGAGGGGCAAGGGGCGGGCTGCCATCAGAACCAGCGCCTCAGATCCAGTTTCGAGTACATTCCTGCCACCTGTTCGCCATAGCCGTTGAACATCAGCGTCTTGCGCCGTGAAAACTCGCCGACGCGGCGCTCGTTGGCCTGGCTCCAGCGCGGATGGTCGACTTCGGGGTTCACATTGGCAAAGAAACCGTATTCATTGGGCGCCAGCTGTTGCCAGGTTGTCGTCGGTTGCTGCTCGACCAGATTGATGGCGACGATGGACTTGATGCTTTTAAAACCATATTTCCACGGCGCCACCAAGCGGATGGGCGCGCCATTCTGCTTGGGCAGAGTTTCGCCATACAGGCCGACAGCCAGCAAGGTCAGCGGATTCATGGCTTCATCGATACGCAGCCCTTCGCGATAAGGCCACGGCAGCAAATCGGTGCGCTGGCCCGGCATCTGGCTTGGGCGCTCCAGCGTGACAAACTGCACGAAGCGACCCTTGCTGGTTGGCTGCACCTGCTTGAGCAGGCTGGCTAGCGGCACGCCTATCCACGGAATCACCATGGACCAGCCTTCGACGCAGCGCAGACGGTAGATGCGCTCTTCCAGTGGCGCAATACGGAACAGCTGGTCGTAGTCCAGCGTCAGCGGCCTGGCGACATGGCCGCCGATTTTCAGTGCCCACGGATCGACGACAAGTTGCCCCGCGTACTTGGCCGGGTCGGTCTTACTGCTGCCAAACTCGTAAAAATTGTTGTAGTGGGTAATTTCGTCCAGCGAGTTGGGCTTTTCCTTCAGAGAATAAGAGCCTGGCGCTGCCTTGAGCGGGGCTGCGTGCGCCTCTGGCAAGAGCAGGCCCGCCACACCGGCCGCGCCGGTGGCCAGAAAGCGGCGGCGGTCGAGATATACCGCCTGCGGGGTGATCTCGGAGGGAAGAGGGGCGCTGGGGTCGCTTAACCGGATCAGGGGCATGGTGTGCTTTCGCTTGCGCTAACGGTGATGCAGTTTGGTCGGGTGGCAGAATGCTGGCAAGTAGGGTGGTTTTGCCTTTTAGCGCATGAGGCGGCATAGTGCCGGCTCCTGCCTTGATTCTGGATACCCATACAGTATGGAACGTATTGCCGTCATCGACTTCGAAACCAATGGACTCTCCCCCGGCCCCAGCTGCCGGGCAACCGAAATCGCGGTGATACTGGTCGAAAACGGGAAGATGGTGGATCGCTATCAAAGCCTGATGAATGCCGGTGTGTGGATTCCGTCCGATATCGAACGCCTGACCGGTATCAGCAACCGCATGCTCAAAAGCGCACCACCGGCGAGTGAGGTGATGCAGGAGGCCGCCCGCTTTGTCGGCAATACGCCTTTGCTGGCGCACAATGCCTCGTTCGACAAAAAATTCTGGGATTACGAGTTAGGCCTGTTGGGGCAGCGCCGCACGCAGGATTTTGCCTGCTCGATGCTGCTGGCGCGCCGTTTGTTGCCGCAAGCGCCCAATCATAAGCTGGGTACGCTTAACCGCTATCTGGGCCTGCCCGACACCGGCCGCGCCCATCGCGCCTTGGCTGACACCGAAATGGCGGCCAATCTGGCACTTTATCTGGCGTCACATTTGCAGCAACACTATGGTCTGGCCGAGGTGACGCATGGTTTGCTGTGCAAGTTGCAAAAGCAGCCGGCGGCCAAGGTCGAAGTCTGGTTGCAGGGACTATCCGTCTGATACACCCTTTATCTCTCGGCTACCGCGGGGCGGGTGATCGTGCGGCGGCTTCGGATATAATGGCCTGATGCATGTCTGCGGGGCATGTACGGCTAACGCGGTTTAAGCAATCGGTTATGGGCACATTTTCAAGCTGGCTGGATGAGGGCGGGCTCGGACAGTATCTGTTGCAGAGCGAACAGGCCTATTTTGATGCGGCGGTTGCCGATGCGTTCGGCTTTCGTGCGCTGCAGTTTGGCGCACCCGGCCATGATTTTCTGCGTGCCAACCGCATGCCATGGCGCGCCTGTATCGGTGATTCGGGCTCCGTTGCCGTACGTTGTGATGCCGCGCAATTGCCTATCGACTCCCGCAGCCTGGATTTGCTGCTATTGCCGCATACGCTGGATTTCACCGCCCATCCGCATCAGGTGCTGCGCGAAGCCGAGCGGGTACTGGTACCGGAAGGGCGGCTGGTGTTGACCGGTTTCAATCCGTTCTCGGCCTGGGGGGGGCGTCGCCTGCTGCAGGGGCGCAGCAAGGTGCCGTGGAGCGGAAATTTTCTGCGCCTGTCCCGTTTGAAAGACTGGTTCGAACTGTTGGGGTTCGAGCTCTCCGATAGCGTATTCATGTGCTACGCCCCGCCGCTTGACCGGCAGGACTGGCTGGCCCACTGGCAGTTTATGGAGCGGGTAGGCCATCGTTGCTGGCCTTTGGTTGCGGGGGTCTATGGTCTCAGTGCGATCAAGCGCCAGCGCGGTATGCGCCTGATCAAGCCGCGCTGGCA